>JAUZPM010000001.1 GCA_030705925.1 Bacillota bacterium | reverse complement strand
TTTTGATATTTGATGAACCTACTGCTGCATTAACAGCCAGTGAAACTGAATTTCTGCTAAATCTTATGAAACAATTGAAACAACAAGGTAATTCTATTATCTTTATAACTCATCGTTTAGAGGAATTACTTTCAACTACAGATCGTATTACAGTTATGAGGGACGGAAATGTTGTCGGAGTTTCAAACACGCCAGATATTACAATTGATGAATTAATTGAACAAATGGCGGGTAAAAAAATTGTAAGGCAGAGGCAGGAGGAGCGTGAAGTCAGCAACGAAACAATATTAAGCGTTGAGGGATTTTCACGTAAGAATGAATTTGATGATGTTTCCTTTGAAGTTAAAAAAGGTGAGATTTTCGGAATAGGAGGTTTAGTAGGTTCCGGAAGGACAGAGCTTGCTAATGCTATATTCGGGATTACTAAAAAAGATTCTGGAAAGCTTATATATAACGGCAAAGAGGTGGACATAAAATCACCTCCGCAGGCTATAAAATTAGGGATCGGATATGTTCCTGAGGAGAGAAGAAACCACGGTATATTCCCAATATTATCGGTGTATGAAAACACTGTTATTACTATATACCAAGATCTGTTTAAAAACCTTAGATTGCAACATGGCAAAGCAAAGGAAATAACCGGAGATTATATTGATAAGATTAGAATAAAAACACCATCTGCAAATACTGCTATAAAAAACCTTAGCGGCGGTAATCAGCAAAAAGTAATACTTGCAAGATGGCTTGCAAAAAATACAAAGCTTTTAATTCTCGATGAGCCGACAAGAGGTATTGACGTAAATGCTAAAACTGAGATATATAGCCTTATTCGCACATTAACAGAACAGGGATTAACAGTAATTATTATCTCTTCTGAACATGAAGAATTATTGCTGCTAACTGACAGGGTTATGATTATGCACGAGGGGAAAGTTAAAGGTGTCAAAAAAACATCCCAGCTTAAGCAGCAGGATATTCTAGAAGTCGCATTAAAATAGGGAGGCATTCGCCATGAAAACCGAAGTAAGGCCGCTAAGAAGATTTAACTTATTAGATATGCCAACGGCCGGGATGATTTTCGCAGTTCTTGTCGTGTTATGTTTAGGACTTGACATTGCAAATCCAGCATTTTTATCTAGATATAATCTTTCTACTCTTAGTAGATCAATATCATTTACAACAATAGTTGCATTCGGACAGACACTTGTATTACTTACTGGCGGCATCGATTTATCAGTTGCAGGCGTTGCCGGAATGTCAGGAATTCTTTCTGCATGGCTTATGGTCAATACAAAAATCAATCCCTTTGTTTGTATTTTGATGATTATCATATTAGCTTTTATAAGCGGCTGTATAAATGGGTTGCTTGTTGCTAAGGTTAACATGGTTCCTTTTATTGTAACACTGGCAACAGGAAGTATTTTTACTGGTGTAATTTATGTTGTAACAAGAGGTTCTCCGATAATGGGAATTCCTCCTTCAGCAACAATGCTAGGACAAGGTATGATAGGACCCCTTCCACTGCCGACTTTATTTATGATTATTCTTGGACTCATCGGAATGTATATGCTAAAGTACACACCGTTTGGCAGATACATATACGCGGTGGGCGGCAATGAACGCGCGGCTCGTATTGCCGGTGTTAAGGTTGCTAAAGTGACCATCCTTGTATATGGTATCTCAGCAGTAATGGCAGCAATAGCGGGGATATTAATCACTTGCAGGCTTGGAACAGCTCAGCCCAGCGTTGGTGCTGCTTGGGTTATGCCATCTGTAACCGCCGCCTGCATCGGTGGCACATCACTCGCAGGAGGACGCGGAGGAATTCTTGGCGCCATCGTTGGCGGCATCTTTATGGGCGTAGTTTCTAATGCGATCGTAATACTTGCAATCTCTCCTTATTGGGAGCAGGTTATTACAGGTATAGTAATTCTTATTGCTATTGCAATAGATAGAATAAAAGCTATACGTAATAAAGAAGTATAACAGTCCAGAGTAAACTAGTAAATGAAGGGGAAAAATAATGAATATTAATTTCGAAAAAGTTGTTGAATTAAGCCACGAAATGTTGCCCGGAAAAGAACCGTTTGATCTGAAAGTTCATCTGTTTGATGTTGATGCATTAGGGGAAAGAGGTGAGCCGCATAGCCCAGGTGTGTGGTATGTTGCGGCTGACGTAGCATTTTCGACTCATTGTGGAACTCATATTGAATTCCCACTTCATCACTGGAAGGGCGGAGACGATGCTATGCATTTTCCGCTGAGTAAAACTATAGGCGAAGCAGTTGTACTTGATTTTACAAACAAAAAGGCTGGCGACAGCATAACGCTTGATGAAATTAAAGCAAAGGCTGATCAGGTAAAAGAAGGAGATATAGTTTTTATCCGTACAGATTTAGATAAAAAGTGGAGGACCGAAGATTGGGAGCCTTTCCCGTATTTTGAATGTGATGCTCTAGAGTGGCTTCTGGATAATAAGAAGATAAAAGTTGTAGGGTCAGACGCTACCTCTATCGAAAATCCCCATATTGAGGATCAGCCTAATCATACGGCCTGCTTTAAACGCGGAGTAGCTATAGTTGAGTCTTTGACCAATCTATCTAAGCTTGAGAACGGTCGTGCCCTAGTATTTATACTTCCGTTGCCTATTGAGGGGATTGAGGCTTGCCCGGTTAGAATAATTGCTGTTAATAACGGGGGAATAACTGCTTAATTTAGGAGAATAGGATGGAACTCGGATTGAATCTTTCCTTTGCAACTAAGCGCTGGTTAAAACCTCATCTGCTTGCCAAGATGTGCAAAGAAGATTTTAATATAAGCAGAGTGCAATTTACGTGGGATTTAATAGACCCATGGTGGCCGGATGAACCTAGAAATAGACTTGCAGTACAATTTAAGGAAGCCTTTGAAAATGAGGGGCTAGAAATCAAATCCACTTTTGGCGGTGTCGCTTCGTATACTATGCTCCGCTTCTTGCTCCGTCAGAATTACAAAGGGAGATATCCTTTCAGTTTTTTAAAAGAGCGATCGACTTAACAAGGGTTATGGGTGTTGAAGTGATGGGAACCCCTATTGGAGGAATGTCATATGAAGACGCCAGAGACAACAGTACAAGGCAAAGGCTGTATGAGACGGCGCTAGATTATATTAAAAAACTTGCGGCATATGGCAAAGAAAAAGGGCTTAAAGAAATTCAGATTGAAGCAACTCCCTTAATAACCGAATTTCCTCATGATCCGGAAACGTCAGTAAAGCTTATGGAGGATTTAGAAGGGAAAACCGATATACCGGTACGGTTGTTAATAGATTGGGGACATGCATTGTTTAAGCCCTTGCTTAAGGAAAAGGCGGATATGGAATTGTGGCTTAAATCTTGTTCACTTTATGTTTCTGCCATTCATCTTCAGCAGACGGATGGACAATGGGATAGACACTGGGATTTCACTAAACCTGGGATTCTTTCAACTGGGGTAGTAAAAGAAGTTACGAAAAATTGTGATATGGAGCATATTGTTCAATATCTTGAAGTTGTGACAATATTCGAAGATTCTGATGAAGCTGTTTACAGTGGCATGAAGCAATCGATGGATATGCTTCATAAAGTATTTGATAGTTAAGTACGTAATAATTAATTTTATGGAGAAAAAAATAATGCCTAACATTAAAGAACTTCAAGCTAAAGCAATAGCGGTACGCAAAGAATTGCTTCAGACGATTTATATTGGTGGAACTGGTCACACAGGAGGGGCGCTTTCCTCGACCGATCTTCTGGTAGGTTTGTTCTACTATAAAATGAAGCATGACCCTAAAAACCCTTTGTGGGATGAAAGAGACCGTTTTTTGCTTAGTAAGGGTCATAGTGTAGAAGGTTATTATACGATTTTGGCAGACTGCGGATATTTTCCTAAAGAGGAACTGAAGACATTCAGCAAATTCAAATCAAGATTGATCGGACACCCCAGCACAAAGGTGCCAGGTGTAGAAATGAATACCGGTTCACTTGGGCACGGATTGCCTGTAGGCGTCGGTATGGCTATTGCTTTTAAAATGGATAATAAGGATAACAAAGTGTACGTTTTAATGGGTGATGGTGAGCAGGCTGAAGGTTCTATTTGGGAAGCTGCTATGGCTGCGTCAAATTATAAGTTAGACAACATTGTGGGAATTGTTGATAGGAACCATCTTCAGATAAGCGGAAATACCGAAGATGTTATGAAGCTTGAGGATTTTTCTGCAAAATGGACCGCATTCGGCTGGGATGTGCAGCAGATTAACGGCAATAATATGGATGAAATAATTAAAGCTTATGATTCTGTATGTACTAAAAACGGAAAGCCTCATCTTATAATAGCTAACACTATTAAGGGCAAAGGCGTTTCCTTTATGGAAAACGTTGCTAAATGGCATCATGGCGTTCCGACTGAAGAGCAACTCAAAGTGGCTTTAGAAGAGCTGGACTGCCAGTTGAAGGAGTTGATGTAATGGAAAAGGTACCCAACAGAAAAAGCTTTACTGATACACTTCTTGAACTTGCAAAAAAGGATAGAAATATAATTGCAGTTGCAACTGATTCGCGTGGATCTGTAACGCTCGGAGATTTTGCAGATCAGCTGCCCCGCCAGTTTGTGGAATGCGGCATTGCTGAACAGGATGCCGTCGGCATATCAGCAGGCCTTGCAACCTGTGGCAAAAAGCCTTATGTATGCGCTCCCGCAAGCTTTTTATCAACAAGAAGCCTTGATCAGATTAAGGTCGATGTTGCCTACAGCCATACGAATGTTAAAGTTATAGGCATAAGTGGTGGTATAAGTTACGGAGCTCTTGGAATGTCTCATCATTCGCTTCAGGACATCGCAGTTATGAGGGCGATACCCGGCATAACAATTATTCTCCCTTCTGACAAATTTCAAACAAGGGAAATGACAAAGGCTTTAGTTGATTTTGATGGACCCGTATATGTCAGAATGGGCAGGGGACCAGTTGAAAGTGTATATTCTGATGGTTATTGCCCATTCGTTATTGGAAAAGCAAATGTTTTGAAAGATGGAAAAGATATAGCGATAATAGCCACCGGCGAAACGGTTATCGAAGCTGTAAGAGCGGCTGAAATTTTAAGTAAAGATAATAAAAATGCTCGCGTTATTGATATGCATACGATTAAACCTTTAGATGAAAGCGTGATATTACAGGCTGCTGAAGAATGCGGAGCGATTTTAACTGCAGAAGAACACAGCCTAAATGGAGGACTTGGTGAAGCAGTCGCCCACGTCCTGATTCAGAACAAACATGTGCCAATGAAGATTTTGGGATTCCCGGACGAGTCACTCGTATCAGGCAATTCTAAAGAATTATTCGAATATTACGGGCTTAATAGTGACGGAATAGTATCTCAAGCAAAAAGGCTTTTAAATGTGTAGACCAAGAGGGTATAGAAATGAGCAAATTCATTTTAAGCATTGATCAGGGTACGTCGGGAACAAAAGTTTTACTATTCGATAATAGGGGAAGATATGTTCACCGCGTAAGTGTGCCTCATAAACAGTTTTACCCGCATCCCGGATGGGTTGAACACGACGCTATGGAAATCTTTAATAATACCGTTGCTGCGATAGACTCTGTAATAAAAGAAAGTCACATTAATGAAGCCGATATTTCAGCTGCTTCAATATCGAATCAAAGAGAAACTGTTGTCGCATGGGATAAAAGTACCGGATTGCCTGTTTCAAATTCAATTGTATGGCAAGATAACCGCGCAACTGAAATTTGCAATGAAATCTTAGAACAGGATTTTGGCGATACAATAATGAAAAAAACAGGACTCGTTCTTTCGCCTTACTACTCTGCGGCAAAGATGAAATGGATCTTAGATTCTGTTCCGGGAGCAAGGGAAAAAGCGGAGAATGGCAGCCTATTATTCGGAACAATCGATAGCTGGCTGATTTACAAATTTACTGGTGGACAAGTTCATGCAACTGAATATTCAAATGCAAGCAGAACACAGCTTTTGAATATCTCAGAATTGACATGGGATGAGGAATTGCTTAAGATTTTTACTATTCCCAGGGCTTGCCTGCCGGAAATATATTCTTCAAATCACATCTTCGGAGAAATTGCAGTATCTAGTTTATCAAATAAAAGCATTCCGATAGCGGGAGTCCTTGGAGATTCTCATGCTGCTCTTTTTGGACAGAATTGTTTCGAACGAGGCATGGCAAAGGTAACTTACGGCACGGGTTCTTCAATAATGATGAATATCGGAAAATCACCGTATGAATCTAAAAAAGGATTGGTAACTTCCATTGGATGGGTAATTGGTAATTCTGTGGAATATGTTGCAGAAGGAAATATCAATTGTTCCGGTGCTACAATAAAATGGCTGGTTGATGATTTACAGCTCATCGAAGATTCTAAATCTACTGAAGAGATTGCATCAAGTATTAATGACAACGAAGGGGTTTACATGGTTCCTGCTTTTGTTGGATTAGGAACACCATATTGGGACAGTGATTCAACAGCGCTGATAACAGGAATGACAAGAGGGACCAAAAAAGCTCATATAGTGAGAGCTGTACTTGAATCAATGGGATACCAGGTAAAAGATATTTTGGACATTATGACAGGAGAAGCTAATGTCACGTTAAAAGAAATAAGGGTCGATGGGGGACCGACTAGAAACAGTTTTATTATGCAGTTTCAATCTGATATGCTGCAGGTAAATGTTGTTGTTAATCAAGTGGAGGAAATATGCGCTTTAGGCGCTGCATATATGGCTGGACTTGCCATAGGACTATGGAAGAACAAGGATGAATTAAAAGGGCTAAGGACAAATGATGTGATATTTAAGCCCAATATGTCAGTTAAAAAAAGAGATGATCTCTATCAGGGTTGGAAGAAAGCAATAGCGCGAACGTTAATAAAATTATAAAAGGTGCGTTTCTAAAAAGAAACGCACCTTTTAAGATTGCCGTTTTTTAACTCAGCACAGGGATTATTTTGTCATTATGCTTACTTAGTTTTTTTGCAATATCAAAATAAAATTTAGAAAAAGCAAGAGATAATGTGCAAACAAAAACTAAATTAAAAATGAGTCTATAGGAGCTTCTGCTTATACTTAAATTAAATAATTCATTCTGAGAAATATAAAGAAAGAGTGGATGGCTTAAGTAAATAAAGAATGAAACCTGGCTTATAAATTTATAAACATTTTCGAATTTAACTGATTTTATATGCGTTAGGGCACATGATATATAATAAAAAACAAAAATTGAAATAACACAATAAAATATATGCATCGTATCGCCTAAATAATAAAGTTTAATGTTTGAAAAATTGAGGTATGAATTATAAAGGTGAATAGCTGATAGAAGGATGTAAATTAAGAATAATAAATTTTTATTATCCTTTAGGAGTTTTAAAAACGATTCATAATGTTTTCCGCAGTAAGCACCTAGAATTAAAAATAGAAGATATGCAGGCAAAATTCTGTCGTTATATTTTACTGTTTCATATAATATGACATTATTAGTAGCTACAGATGCTAAAACTAGTTTAGTAAATATGGTTACTATTAAGGCAAGCATTACCCCGTTTAGAACAGAGAGCTTTTCAACGTAATATAAGAATAATGGGAGCAGCAGATAAAACTGAAATATTAAAATCATAAAATAAAAATGCGAGCAGAGATTACCAAGCAGCAGCCCTTTAATATATATAATTGGTGTCATCCTAATAAAATTTCGATAGCAAAAATAAAAATAATATATAGTAACGAATATAAAATAATGAATATACAATTTCGAAAAACGATTTTTTAAAAAAGAGCCATAGTGAAAATGTTTATATGATCTCTTCTTAAGGAAATATTTCATTGAGCTTAAAAACAAAAACGCCGGGACAACAAAGGAAATCGACTTATATAATATAAAAATCAAAACATTATACGTTGTACACTGTGGCGTTTGCATTAAGGGTTCTGATAGCAAATGTATCATAACTACAAAACATGTTAATAGAGCTGTGAATATAGTTATTTCTTTTTTCATTTTTGTTTAGCAACCTTCAGGAAAATCTTTATATTTATATAACAGGATTACCTCAGAAACACTGTGATATTCCCGAGGTGAAATATTACTTATTTATTACTATAATAAAACATTACTACTTATTTTTCAACAAAAAGCGGGCAGGCTGTAAGATATTCAGCTTCTAAATGTACTGGGTGATTGTTTATATCTTCGCTTAAAAGCTTTGTAAAATGAATTTGGCGATGAGAACCCGCACTCTGAGGAGATGTTATTGACAGTTAAATTGGAGTCCTTTAACAGCGCATATGCTTTTTCAAGCCTTAAATCTTCAACATATTCAAAAAATGATTTCCCTGTAACCGCCCGGACTATTTTTTGAAGAGTAGTTTCAGAGATACCAAAATGCGATGCAACCATTTTGGTATAGAGATTTTCATTTGATATATGTTCATTAATAAATTCGCAGACAGAATTAGAAAAACGAGTTTTGCTGTTCTCACGAAATTCCAGCATACGGCTGCAAATGTTTTCGCAGCATTCAGATAGCTCATTGAAGAGCTGCTTTATATTCATTGGATCATTGTAACCCGGAATGTAAACAGACGCTATTGAATCATAATTTTCAAGTTTAATGCGAAGAAGTATATTTCTAATATTGTAATAAACCTGCTTGACCATTACTTCGTCAATATAACCGCTTGATTGAAGCTTTTTACAACTTGAATCAAGAATGGATTTAACAGAATCACGATCTCCAACGAGAAGTGCAGCATACAATTGCTGCATATTGTTGAAATCAAGGACTGTATTCGCTATTTTTTGCGGAAAATCCTTTGCGTTACATATAGATATTGAATTGGAATAATCAGAAAGCAGCGACATATTTCTTATTTGAGAATAGGCATCAGATATATGTCTGCAATCAGAAAAGCATTCGCTGATTACGATATGAAAATCCATATCGTATTTTTCGGTCAATAGCCTATGCAATGTTTCTAAGGGTTGAAACCATGATTCTAAATCAACGTTTAGTGGAGGCGTAATAGGTAGAGTCATCATTATTGCGCTGTCACCATAGCTTTGCATATACACATCATTTGTCAGGTTGGCTGAGATGTCATCAAGCAAAGACACTTGGAGAGAAACAGCATTATCATAATTATTATCAGGCTTTGAAAAACTCAAAAAAGCAAGACAAAAGCTTTCCGGGAAACTCGGGAAGAACTTTACAAATTCATTATAAGCATCTTTATTGTAAAGGCCGTTAACTAATGCTTTTTCAAATATATGTATACGAATTATGCTTTTTTGCGCCTCAATGGTCTGCGCGTATGTATCTATTGTTTGATCGAGCCCTGTTATCGCATCTGCAATAAAATCATATTCATTTTGATCTGGCAAAGAATGTTGTTCAATGTGTGTTCGATTAGCAATACCAACTAATTGCCTAATTGGGTTTGTACTGCGATAAGCGAAAAATGAAGCCAGCATTACTCCGACGATAATCATAATTACTAGATAAAGAAAAATCATTGCACGTATTGGAGAGAGCCTTTTTGAAATCAAGGAATTAGGGATTCCTACCTCCACTTTCAAACCCGTAGAAAGACTTTCATAAGAAATAGCATGAAAGCCTTTTTTTGTTGTATATTGGTGATTTATAAGCAAATTGCCCTCAAGGTCATAAATACGCACATAACCGTCTTCTAAGATTTCAGAAGGCACGAGAGTTTCTAAAAGTGCCTGCTTTTTGATCGTAACATAAAAAATGCCGGGTAAGCTTTTAGTTAAATTAGGCGGCCAGCCGCAGACATAAGTAAGACATGGATAACTGTCATAGTCGCTTGAGGTTACTGTCGCTTCAGGTAGAAAGGAGCCAGTCGAATTTGATTTTAGCAGAGTATTACATTCCGTAAAATTTTTATTGTTATATACAAAATGCTCTTCATAAGATCTTGAATTGAAAAAACTTCTATAACGTGTAAGTATCGTTCCGGTTCTAAAAATTATTCCCGCATCCGAGACGAGAGATTGTGTACCGATCAGATTGGAAAAGTTCGTCTGAACATGATTTAGATTTACATAATCAGAAACCGGGATGGCTGTATTGTCAACAAACAAGTGTCGGTAGCGTGTGTCAGAGTAAGTTGTTTGGGATAGGTCGATGAGTGAAAGAATCTGCTTTCCAAATGTGTCAACTCCATTTTGAACCATATTAGCGGAGATCGTATGCTCCTGTTTCAGTATAATGCCATAATATTTAAAGTATGTAGGAACGATCATTAGAATTACACACAAGAAAAAAATGAGGTATGTTTCGAAAAACCGGATTAAAGCTTTATTCTTCATCATAAACCCCTGACTGAAATTTGTACGGCAATTGTTTGTCTATATTATACAATAATTAATGCAAAAATGCTATCACAAATGAAATTCTAACGAATTTTCAGTATGCTTTTGAAAATTCAATATCCGAATTTTATACGGTTTTGACGTTTATTCACTATTGCGCTTATTATTCACATTGAAAATATATTGATTAAGTGTTTAGATATAACCAGAGGAAATTTGGGAAAGGAAGATCTATATGAAAGGTTTAAGGAGACTTGTATTATTTCTAACGGCTGCTTCACTTTTACTTTCTGCCGGGTGTGCGAGTTCAACAACCACCGGCAAAAATAATTCTAAAGGCGGCTTATGGGATACTGGTAAATTTAATAGTCCGGGTACGTTCCCAATTTGCAAAGAAACTGTAGAATTATCAGTTTGTCTTCCGAAAGCTCCCCAGGTGGAAGATTTCGCAACGAATACACAAACTAAGCTTCTTGAAAAGGAAGGAAACTTTAAACTTAATTTTACCACACTTCCGCAGGCAGAATACCATACAAAACTTAACCTTATGGTCGCGTCTGGGGGTGATGATCTTGCAGACGTGCTTATGGGCGCGTTTGAAGATTCTCAGGTTTATAATTATGCAATGTCCGGAGCAATCATCCCGCTGACTAATTACTATAAGGATGCTTACTATTTAAAAGAAGCAGAAAAGAGAACTGGTGTTGATTTTAAACCAATGATCACATCTCCGGACGGTCAAATTTACGGAATTGCAAGATATAATCAATCTATAAGCAATGAATACCCTGCAAAGATGTATATGTTCCAGGATTGGTTAGATAAGCTGTCTCTTAAATCGCCCACTACCCCGGATGAGCTTTATAATGTGTTGAAAGCATTTAAAACAAAGGATCCTAACGGAAACGGCCAGCAGGATGAAATTCCGATGGTTGGAAACACAAGCAATACATATTGGATCGAATATTTGATGAACCCATTCGTTTATGCGGGAGATTCAAACTATTTTACCGTCGATAATGGGAAAATAGGTCTTGCCTATACAACCGATGAATGGAAAGAAGGACTTAAATTTATTAAAAAGCTGGTAAGTGAAGATCTTCTTTCACCACTTTCCTTTACACAGGATAACAAAGGTTACGTATCTATGTTAGGCCAGCAGCCAACGGTTGTCGGTTCATTTGTGCAAAATGGTCCTAGCTCTATTCCTGCAAACGATAAACGCCGCACGCAGTATTCTGGTGTCGCTCCTCTTATTGGTAAAAACGGAACACAGTATGCAAGTTACACTCCCAGTGTTGCGAGCATTGCAATGATTATATCAAAAAACTGCAAAAATCCTGAAGCAGCATTTATGCTTGGCGATCTTCTTGTAAGTGAAGAAATGTCTATCCATACCCGCTGGGGTGAAAAGGGAGTAGATTACACTGAGCCAAAACCAGGAGACATAAGCTTGTATGCAGATTTAGGATATAAGCCATCTTTAGTAGAAGTGCTGCCGTGGGGTAAACTTCAGAATAAACATTGGGCACAGCAGGGCCCGTATATTCGCCAATATTCAATTTCAGCAGGAGTAGTGTGGAGCGGCGACCCGCTTGATACAGCCCCGGTTATTGCAAAAGCACAGAAGCTCTACTTTGACAAACATCCAAAAGAAGTAATACCAAAACTTATTTATACACCTGAAGAAAGTGACGCTGTGACCGAAACGCTATCGTCTCTAAAAAATTACGTTCGTGAAAGCGTAGCTAACTTTGCGACCGGCGCTCAGGATATAGATACGCAGTGGGACTCATATTTGAAAAATATTGAGGGTATGGGCGCTGACGATATGTTGAAGAATGTTCAGAAAGCATATGACCGCATGTATAAGAAAAAATAATGCAACTAAGTAAGGCCTGTAAAGAATAAGCCTATCCTTTACAGGACCTTGCTGACAGTGCCTTAACAGTCCGCCGTATAGCGGCCTTCGAAGAAAGACCAGCTTTTATCATTTTATGCTTTGCGTGATAAGAGCAACTATAAAATTCATCTTGTGCCGGCGCAAAGCGGCGGAATGGAGTTTTATGACAAAAAATAAAACATTAAAAAACATAATGAACCATTGGCAATTGTATGTATTCTTGCTTTTGCCGGTTATATACATAATTATTTTCTCTTATGTTCCAATGGCGGGACTACAGCTGGCCTTTAAGAAATATAATGTCAGACTTGGAATATGGGGAAGCCCGTTTATAGGTTTTCGAAATTTTATTAAGTTTTTTAACTCATACCAATTTGTAAGAGTAGTAGGAAATACGCTTAAAATATCTATTTACAGTCTTATTGCAGGGTTTCCGATCCCGATTATTTTTGCACTTATACTGAACAGTGTGCGTGCAGAGCGTTTTAAGAAGACGATGCAGACTGTTACATATATGCCACATTTTATATCAGTAGTTGTTTTAGTTGGGATAGTCGTTCAGATCATAAATCCGCGCGTTGGCTTACTCAGCACAGTATACTCAGCATTAAATAATGGAAGATACCCTCCTGATCTGCTTGCAAATCCTGGCGTCTTTCCCCATTTATACGTATGGTCCGGTATCTGGCAGACATTCGGTTGGAATTCAATTATTTACACGGCTGCTCTTGCTTCGGTAAGCCTGGATCTGCATGAAGCGGCTCAAATTGACGGGGCAAGCAGATTTCAGCGTATGATTCATGTGGATCTTCCTGCAATCATGCCTACTGCGATAATTATGCTTATTATGAGATGCGGTCATATCATGAGCGTAGGCTTTGAAAAAGTATTTTTGATGCAAAACGATCTGAACCTTTCCACAAGTGAGCTGATTTCGACATATGTTTATAAGGTTGGGTTATCTTCGAGCGGGTCAATGGATTTTTCATACTCTACTGCAATAGGTTTATTCAATTCTATTATCAACCTTATACTCATTATCATTGTGAACTCAATCTCAAAACGCGTAAGTGAGACCAGCTTGTGGTAAGGGAGGCGATATTATGACAAAAACAGAAGAAAAGACATTTATAAATAAAAATAATCTTTCCATTAGCAGTAAGGGAAGTAAAAAAGTAAAGTCACCAATTGAAGATAGGATATATTACACAGTTATTTATACTCTTCTAATTTTTATACTCCTTATAGTACTTTATCCTTTAGTATATATAGTTTCAGCATCATTTTCATCACCAGAGGCTGTTACATCGGGTAAAGTGGTGCTTTTCCCGGTGAGCCCAAGCCTCGCTGGTTACAAGGCTGTGTTTAAGTATAAGGATGTATTTATAGGTTATCGTAATACCTTCTTTTACACGATTGTAGGTACTGCGGTTAATGTGGCAATGACTTTAATGACGGCGTATCCGCTTTCTAGAAAGACTCTGCCGGGCAAGGGATTCTTTACATTTCTTTTTACATTTACGATGCTTTTTTCCGGCGGTATGATTCCCAATTATATGTTGATGAAACAGCTGCATCTTCTGAACACACCATGGGTCATGATTATTCCCGGGGCAATAGGCGTCACCAATCTTATAATTACAAGGACTTTCATGCAGAGCAATATACCTCAAGATTTGCTGGAGGCCGCACAGATAGACGGGTGCTCTGATTTTAAATATTTCTTTTCTGTAGTTCTGCCGCTTTCCCAGGCAAATATAGCAGTAATAACGCTTTACTATGCAGTCGGACATTGGAATTCATATTTCAACGCATTCCTTTTCCTCAGTAATAAAAGGTTATTTCCGTTGCAGCTTTTCTTAAGGGATATCTTGCTTTTAAGTCAGATTGACTCAAATTCTGTTGCCAATCAGGATACGCTAGTTGCGGTGCATGGTCTTGCTGATCTGCTTAAGTATTCATTGATTGTTGTTGCAACGGTTCCTATCCTTTGTCTATATCCCTTTGTTCAGCGTTATTTCGTAAAGGGAGTAATGATAGGATCGCTGAAAGGATAGGGGCAATTTTGAAACTTTCAGTTAACACCCTGCTCTTTGGGGCTTGTCCGGATAGAGATCGGTATACGCCGGTGGAAGCAATCAAGAGGATTGCAAAAGCAGGATTTGATGCAGTAGATTTCAATTTCTGCCCTACCATCCATGACGAAGCATATTTACGCATGGATAACTGGAAAAACACCATTGAAAAAGTGAGTCAAACCGCAAATGAATGCGGAATTGTTATCGAGCAGTCACATCTGCCGTTTTATAATTTTGCTACTCCCGGATGCGAAGAAATGGAGTTCCGAGGGGAAATGCTGTCAAGATCGATTACTGCATCAGCTATACTTGGAGTCAAGTGGGCGGTTTTTCACGCAGGGAATGCGCCTGATGCAGTACTGAGCATAAAGGAATCAAAAAGAAGGACCTTGGAGTTCCTAGACCCATATTTAAACCAGGCAGCAGCGCTTGGGGTGGGAATAGCAATAGAGAACCTGTTTATACCGGCATATCTAAATTCTACGCACAGATATTGTTCAAATGTTGAGGATGTTTGCGATCTTGTTGATACTATCGGTGAAATTGCAGGTATATGCTGGGACTTTGGACATGCGAATCTTATAGGAGATAATCAGACGGATTGTCTAAAGGCTGCCGGCAAAAGATTAAAAGCGTTACATGTTCATGATAACCGGGGAAAGCATGATGATCACGCACCGCCGTTTACAAGCGGAAGTAACATAAAATGGGCGGATATCCTTCCTGTTTTAAAAGAAATCGGATACAGCGGAAATTTTAATTTTGAGGTCGGGGCGAGCCGTGTACCGGATTCATTGCATGATGGCCTTGCGAGTTTCCTAGAGCTTACAGGAAGATACATGATAAAAATGATAGGTTGATAGTTTGGGAGCAGATAATGAAGCAAAACATTGATTTGGAAAAGTTTAGAATTGTTCAGGGTTTGACAATCTCTAAAGCATCCGGGCTTTCTTTAAAACCGGATAAGGATGGATATATCCGCTTACGTCTTGAAGGAGATGCCGGAAAACTCGGCGGGGAAATATGGGATGATGATAAATATTTGATCATAGATATGCTTGCAGATATGGATGCGATGGCTAATATTGACCTTCTTTTCTTTAAAGCGGAAAAAACCGATCCGAATGAAAAGAACTGCATCAACTGCCGCATGATTCCAACTAGACGAGTAAAAATGGCGATTAAACTGGATGAACTTAAATCAAAACGATATTTTCTTCCTACACTTCCCGGGATGCTTAAAGGTCATATATCCTGTATTCCAACAAGCATTAAAGCGATGAGCGCCATGGAAATATATATTCACCCCGGTTACAGCCATGTATTTAAAAGCATCCATATATTCGAAATATATCTCTCAGATACCATTCCTGATATGACGGTGATAGGAAAACCCCTTGTAGATGAGCTTGGGCAATGGACTGAAAAAGAATGGGGCGGCAAGACGCACGGGGTAGATGAATTAATAGCTTATCTTAAAAATGAATATGCAAGTGCAGAAAAAGATAACAGCTATCCTGAAGGATGGAGCAGATTCGGCGGGTTCAAAGATATTAGATTTGATAAAACCGGTTATTTCCACACTCATTTTGACGGGAAACGCTGGTGGTTAGTCGATCCAGATGGTTACGCATTTTTCAGCAACGGCATGTGCTATGGCAGCCGAATGGGAGTTCATGGTTTTGTGGATAAGATGGAGAACCTCTTTTCATGGCTTCCCAAGAAGGATGATCCTGAATTTAGTGACGCTTGGACGACTGCTGATAAAATACCCGAGTTTGCAAAAAGAAACGGAATTGATGCTGGCAGGGAGCGCTATATGTTCAATTTTGCACGGGCAAATATGATACGTGCATTTGGAAAAGACGGTTGGTGGGATGCCTGGGTAAAAATTAACGGTTCAAGGTTAAAACGCTGGGGTTTCAATACGATCGGTGTCGGCGTCGATAATTATATAGATGAGCGTGTTTTGGATTTTCTCAATGCTGTTAAGATACCTTTTGTCTGGACGCTTAAAAACTTCCCGCTTACAGAAAAAAGGGTATTCAGAGATTTTCCAGACGTTTTTTCGGATGAATATGCAGAAAAGTCTAGGATATTTGCAGAGCAGCTTATTCCACTTGCAGGTAATCCATATTTTATAGGTTACTTTGTAACAAATGAACCAGAGTGGAAATTTCAAAAAGTCAATCTGGCTGAACGCACTTTTGCAAGTCCTGAAAGGCTTGACAGCAAAACGGCATTGATTGAACTGCTTCATAAAAAATATGATTCTATTGCTTCACTCAATATTTCATGGAATTCTAATTTCACATGTTTTGAAGATCTGTACACTCCTGTTGAACGCTTAAATATGTTAAGCAGCGGTGCTGAGGCTGATTTGAACTCGCTTCATATTATACTCCTTAAAAAATATGCATCTATCACTGGCGATGAACTTAGAAAAGCGGCGCCCAACCATATGAATCTAGGTATGCGGTATTCGTCGGGAAGCAGTAAAGAGATGGGCGGCTGTGAAGAATACGATGTATTTTCATTTAATCGATATAATCCGTCACCGACTGAACCGCTGGACGAGTGTTCAATGGTCTGTGATATGCCGATGATTATTGGGGAATGGCATATTGGGGGTGGAGATAAAGGGCTGTTTGCACACGGTCTGCTTTCATCCCCGACTCAGGAGGAACGTGGACGTGCATGCGCATATTTTATGCAGAATGCAATGGCACATAAAAACTGCGTCGGAATTCACTACTTCGAAATGAACGATCAGCCCCTACTTGGCAGATTTGACGGTGAATGTATGCAGCATGGGGTAATTGATATTTGCAACCGGCCATATGATGAGCTTACAGCCTACTTTATGAAAACTAATAGGCACCTTTATGGCTATGTAACAGGAAAAATTGAACCCGCAAAAACTGGCGGATTAATCCGCCGCGCAAGATAAAGGAGTATCTAAGGTGTATACATTAAAAAACGGGATTTTATATAAGGATGGAGTTGCACATATCGCATTAGGGCAGTCCTACTACCCATCTTACCATCCTCAAAAGGTGCCTGTTCTTGAGACCGGCGACAGAATGGGTGAAATGGTAAAAGATCTTAAAGATATGAAAGACGCTGGCTTTAATATTGTAAGGATGGCTGCACTTGGAAAAATTGAGCTTGATGATAACAATGAGGTTTCAGTAAGCTTTCCATTTATTGATGAGATGCTTAAAGAGGCAAGCAGAGACGATCTTGCAACTATGGTGCGTCTTCAGGGCTATAGTATTAACCTGCATGGCTATGAGAATGCAACGATGCAAAATCAAAGCGGTGAAGAGATGCCATTTTATTGGTCATGGTTTGTTAGAAACTGTTTAAATCATCCCGGTATCCTTGAGGATAATGAAAGGGCAACTCTCGTTTCAGCGGAGCATTTTGGAAAGTTCGACGATATGGTCAGTTTTCAGATTTATAATGAGGCAGCTTACCCGACTAAGGAATTTTATGATTACAATCCGAAAACAATAGAGTCTTACCGCAAATGGCTGATTGAAAAGGGGTTAAAGTCTGAAGAAGAGGCGAAAGATTACGAGCCTCCGAGAAGAAGACCATATTACGATGAAGATCCACAGGAGTGGGTGAACTTCCGCCTTTTCAATACGGAACGCATGAGTGGCTTTCTGAATAACTTAAGTGATATTGCAAAAAAGGGTTACCAAAAAGCCGAAACGCTTACATGTCATATGGCAAGTCCGTTTACATCAGGAAATGCACTTAGAGGTCAGGATTATTTCGATATCGCAGAGCGGATGGATATTGTGGGCATTACGCATTATGTCAAATCATACGGCCCGGATTACTACCTTGCTTCTTTAGTGCTTGATGGGGCAGAGTGTGCAGCAAGCACATACGGCAAAAATGCCTGGCTTATTGAATATAACGCCCGTACAGCATGCACTCTTTCTGAGTGGGAACGTGAAACATACAACGCAATAGGTTCTGCGTTTAAAGGAATAATGTATTACCAGTGGAGGGCGGACTTTCCGTTTGACGACGCACCGGAACCAAATGGGTTTGGGATGGTTTTCAATAACGGAGATAAAACTGAAAAGTATGATGGTGCTGTCAGAATGACAAAATTAATCGACAGCCTGTCTCCATATATAGCGGAAAGCAAAAAAGTAAGAAGCCGAATAGGGATATTGTATTCGAAACATGCTAACGCCTATTATGACGCGATTGACAACGGTGATGTGAGGTCTGTATATCACGGAAAAGATCGCAATATCGAATTTCTGCGGCGTATCTATACCGCACTTAAAGATTGCGGTATCACACCGGATATAGTAAGAAGCTGTGATCTCTCAGACAATCCGCTTGGGATAGAAATGCTTTTTGTGCCTTCTGTTAAGGGGCTATCGGAAACAGAAACAGAAGAAATCGCGGCATTCGCCGAAAAACATACAGTTTTTAATTATACAATAAAAGGTGACGGCTATATCATCCACGAAAATTGTAATAGCGAAAAAATTCCGCAGGGTTGTTCTTATTCAATGGCAGAGCTAATTAGTGTGCTCGATTATATTCCGGCTGCGGCGGTAAGATGCCCCGATAATTCAGTGAGCACGGGTTTGATTGAAGGCTCAAATAAATTCGGCAGGCATTATTTGATATCACTTACAAACCATGACGGATTTGAGAGAGCTGTTTCAGACGGTAAACTTAATATTTCGGACGGAATCGGTGGAGGCGTAAGCAAGGCGAGATGGATCACTCCATACGAGCAAAAAGATCTTGTAATTGAAAAAGATGAAAAGGGTTTTGGGATTTCGCTTCCAAAGATCGATACCGGAGCTTTTGTGATTTTATATAACGGGGATTTTACAGCATTATAATAATTTTAGTTTGGAGAGATGGAAATGAACATTGAAAGGGCCGCTAAAATCGGGCTTTTGCTTATTGGTTCTCCACGTTTTAAAACACTCGGAGAAGGTACTGAAAATGGCACATATGGGGAAAGAAAGCAGATTGAAGTCGACGCCATAGTAAAAAATCTGAGTGTTGCGGGAGAAATCGTATTCCCAGGGATAGTCTATGAGCGAGATGATGTCAAGAAAGCTATCGAAACCTTCTTCAGTGAAAAAGTGGACTGCGTTGTGGCGGCATATCTGTCATGGTCAGAAGATTTTGCATGGATTAGATTTTTAAGAGACATGCCTCCGGTTCCGATTCTGTTTGCAAGCTTTATCCGTGAGAGCGTTGATATAACAGATACAAACGATGAAGACCAGTTCGTGGATTTTCTTTCGGCAGGCAGTCTTGTCGGCGTGCAGGAGGGGTCAGGGGATTTTAAACGCTTTGATCGCCCCATGCGTGAGACGTTTATAGGGGATATGAATCAAGTTGTAGATAAAGTCAAAAAGTTTTCCAGTGCTGCCAGAGTACGTTCGATGCTTCGCAGTTCGACGATGGCGCTACTTTCGTCCTATAACGAAGTGATGTGGTCGACCTATGTCGATCCTTACAATATATTTTATAAAATTGGACCAGAGATCCGCTTTTTATCAGTGGCACAGCTTGTTGACGAGATAGATGCAGTTTCTAATGAGGATTTGAAGGTGACCGCAGGTAAAATTAAAGAGCAGTTTAAATTTTATAAAGATGTGGATATGATCAAATTTGAGGCCTCTGTTAGGGCTTCAATGGCGCTTGAGAATCTCTCGGCTAAATATGATGTAGATTTAACTGTTTTAAATGATATCGATCCTGTTCTCTTCCAAAAGGTCGGTTTACGTCCTGGTTTTCTACCTACAAACAAGCAGTCAAAGCTTACTGTTGTGCCTGAAGGCGATATAGGCGCAGGGCTGGCGGTATATATACTTACTCTGCTTTCTGGAAAACGTGCAAACTTTATAGAGCCGTTTTACATAATCAAACAAAGGAATACTTTTGCGGCTGGCCATGCGGGTCCTAATGATTACACGGGATGCCCGGAAAATACCATAATAGCTCGGGATACCCGCTTTGCAAAAACAAATTATAAATATGCAGGAGCACCGTTTGCGTGGTATGTCTTTCCCGCAGGCGAAAAGACGATGGTGCACATGTCGGAAAATAACGGGCGTATGAAGCTTGTCTGTACTTTAGTTGAGGCATTGCCGACTGACCATTATCTTGCGAGCTACTCACATGCAGAGTTCAGACACAAGACGCTTGAACCGCAGGAACTGTTTGATCGCCTGATAAATATAGGCGTTACTCAGCATTACGGGATAGTCGACGGCAATTATATGGAAGAGCTTAAGGCGTTCGCCGAATTAATGGATTTTGATTTTTATCAAATATAATAAGAAAGTTTGACTGTTTTATTATTGCGGCAGTCAAGGAGAGGTGCAATTATGAGTTTTATGTTTAACCCCTATCCATACGATGATCCAAATGCGGTCAATAAGATAGACAGCAGTGGTATCGATGTAAAAAGTATTGTTAATGGGAGTGCAGCAACCGCTGAGAATTTAGCAAATGCTGCGCTAGAGAAGATAAACAGCGCTAGAAATTGTGTCATGGGTTTTGACGGGTATGCGACTGCGCCGGTAGATGTTCTTACAACTCTGACCGGCCAGCAGCTTTCATTAAAGAAAATACCGTTCAATATTATTCAAACTTCAGACTTATTTCAGGATGAAGATGTGCTGAGTGCATATCTTGAAAAAAACAATCTGCCTACAGACAGAGAAAAAGATCCTGTTTTACTTTATGGCCACCGTTTTATAGGTGGTTACGAAAAGTTGTTTGATGAAATTAAGCTGAAAGAATGCATAGATAAGATAATTAATTTCAAAAAAACAGGCAAAGGTGTTTTGATCATTAGCGGAAGCGGCGCGCTCTGCGAAAAACTGAGGGTTCTTTACGACCGTAAAATTTACGTTGATATAACGCCGCTTCACGCTATATTAAACGTAAAACGAGGCAATTACCTAAATATTGGGCTTAAAAATGCGCTTGAATTCAAGGCTATGGCAAGACGCTGTTATTACGTTGACTTTGAACTTGCACTTGATTTAAGACTTCAGCTGCTTAAAAACGGTGAGATAGATGATTATGTAATAGGCGTTGACCCACTTAATATGAAATTATTACCATATGCTACACTGAAGCAGGTATTTGAAAAGGGGCTAAAATATCCGTTCAGATGCAGACCTGTTTATCTTGAGGGGGTTTGGGGCGGATATTCAGTTCACAAGCTCAGAAACCTGCCTAAAGAGATGAAAAACTGCGCATGGGTATTTGACATGATACCAATGGAGGTCAGCATCGTTTACGACGTTGAAGGAATGTTATTGGAATTCCCATTCTATGCGCTCGTACAATGCGAGAGTGAAAAACTGATGGGAAAAGAGAGCGTTTCAAAATTCGGCAATTACTTCCCGGTTAGGTTTAATTATGATGATACCATGCATTCAAACGGAAACATGTCTATTCAGTGCCATCCAGGCGAAAAATATGTTGTTGAAAACAATGGCGAGCTTGGACGTCAGGATGAAAGCTACTATATAGTTGAAGCAGGTCAGGGAGCAAGAACTTTCCTCGGCTTTAATAACGGAGTTGACGTTGAACAGTTTATAGCTGATACTAAAAGGTCTGAAAAGGAAGGAACTCCCGTCGATTATGAAAAATATGTAAATGCTGTTGAGTCTAAGCCGGGCGTTCAGGTCATGATTCCGGCCGGGACGATTCATGCGTCAGGGCGAAACCAGCTGATACTTGAGATCGGAAGCCTTACGGTGGGATCATATACATATAAGATGTATGATTATCTTAGAAAAGATCTTGATGGAAATCCGAGACCTATTCATACGTATCACGGTGAAAAAGTTCTTGTGCGTGATCGCAATACAGACTGGATAAAATCCAATGTTGTACAGGAAAAACGTCTTGCTCGTAAAGGTGAAGGCTTTGAAGAGTATATAGTGGGTGAACATGACCTGCTGTATTTTACACTTCGCAACGTAAAGCTTGTTGATAAAGCGACAGATAATACTGACGGCTATTTTCATGTTCTTGCACTGGTTGATGGTGAAAAAGTGCTTGTTCGCTCTAAGGCACATCCAGAATATTGTTTCGTACAGAATTACCTTGATATTGTTGTTGTTCCTGCGGATATGGGTGAATATGAAATAATCAATCTTAAACCGGGTACTACGGCGATTCTTCATAAAACAATGCTCAAGCATTAAGGGGTAAAGGTATGGCTGAGAGAGAGCAGGCAGTACTCGCAGTTGATGTTGGCGGCACATTTTTCAAATCAGCGCTTGTTACTACAGATGGGGAAATTATCAAAGACAGTAAGATACAAGAGCCTGTTGATTCTTCTGGACCGGCTGACGGAATCAAAAGATGTCTGCAAAACATACTGAAAAAGCAATACATTTTTGCTCAGAACAGATTTGAGTTGTTGGGGATAGGAATAGACACTCCCGGACCTTTTGATTTCATAAATATGGAAAGCAGGATGCAGCACAAATTCAAATCTATTTATGGGATACCCCTAAAACCTTGGATCCAAGAAATATTTGACAACGTCTACATAAAGTTTTTGCATGATTCCTCAGCTTTTCTGATCGGAGAGTCATGGAAAGGTGCTGCTAAAGAATATGGAAATTCAGCAGGCGTAATGCTTGGAACCGGACTTGGCTTTGCAGTGATGAGAAATAAAAATATTTTGCAGAATTGTGACGGAGGCCCTGCGGTCAGTATTTATAATTTGCCGTTTAAGGGAAAAACGGCGGAAGAGTATGTATCGAGGCGCGGAATGATTTCAAGGTATTTAAGTAAATCCCCTTATTCTCAAGATATAGATGTTGTTGACATCGCTGAATTGGCGCAAAAAGGTGATATAAATGCGATGCAAACTTTTGAAGAGACCGGTCAGGTGCTTGGTGAAATAATAAGTCCTATCCTAAAACGGTTTGACACTGAATGTCTTGTTTTGGGAGGACAAATCTCAAAATCCTTTAACCTTTTTAGAAATGCGTTAGTCGCTGGACTTGATGGCGTAAATTCACTAAAAAAAATTGATTCGAGTGCGGACATTGAAGGGGCTCACCTATTGGGGTGTGCGGCAGCTATACTTAGTGGCGTTAATGTTAATGATATTGTCAGGTTTGAGATTTTTTCAGGTTAATATAGGTTCTTACATTCAGTTAATCCATTAAATTTTTAGCTGGTTGGAAGGGGAAAGTATGAAAAGATTAAATTGCGTGCTGTCCGTTATTCTGGTTATAGCAATGGTTGCAACTATGATGCCTCTTGGCGCCTATGCTGCAAATGACGATTCCGGGACTCAAACTGGCGGAACTTCTTATGCTAATTCAAAGGATTCACCAATATCAGTCATGGGAACAGACGGTTCATATCCAGGACTCATAATTACTGAAGTTGTTAATTCCTCATATAAACCTGAGGGTGTGACTACTTCAGCAGACGGGTATGACATAATTGAGGTGTACAATACTACCAATAGCAGCATAAACTTAAAGGGTTACAAGGTGGGGCGTAAAAATACCTGGCAGACATCAGTCACAAGGCCTGGCGGTGTGAATGATTACGTAACACCGGTTACTGGAAGCGTTTCATATACAGGTATAAACGATATTACCGCAGATTCACGTGCCTGGGGAGAGTACGCGGGCGGAGACTGCATGCTGCCGGCACACGGTGTCGCGACGCTTTGGGTGCGTTATTATACGACTGGAATAACAAATTTTACTGATTTTAAAGCGCTTGATAAAGATGACTTGAAAGCGATTTATCCAGATGCCAATACAAATTATACTTTTTTGTGTGAAGACGATTACGGACTTCTTCCCGGGGATACATTAGATGCTAAACCTTTGACGAGTTCAACAACTGGAGCCGGGGTAGACAACCAATACAGAGGTCAGTTTTTGCTAGATAATCCGGGATCTACAACCAGGGTTATGCTTATGCTGTTAACACCCGATGCGACAGCTGAGGATGAGAGCTCGGCAGCAAAATATACGGATAATGATGCCGCTTATATGATATCATATGCTAGATATTTCGGAAGCGATGTAACATATCTGACAAGCGACGGCGGCACTTCCACTGCAGGCGTATCATCTGCAAAATTTTATTACGATCTATCCAAAAATCAGAGCATGATACTTGAAAGCAAAACTGCACCCTCAGTCGGAACAATGACTTATAAGCAAAAACCGACATATAACGATACAAATGCTCCTGTCATGTCTGATGTAACAGCAAGCACTTACAACCCGGATAACGGTGCTGATATAACGATCGGAGTTACCGACGACAAAGATATTAGACTTACATCCCTATTTTACAGAACATCAAAAGATACGGCTTTTAAAGAGGCTTCAGAGGATATAGTTCTTCGCGAGACAAAAAAGAACAGCATTGCAGCAGACATAACAAAGGCGGATATTGCAAAGAATATTCCGGCGGAAGATCTTGCAGGAGCCGATTATATCGAATATTATGCAACTGCATTGGACGGAGGAAACAATCCGGCCGCTGTGGGGAGCGCAAGCGCACCCATCAGAATAAACGCGGCAACGGCTGTTTCAAAAACAAACGTTGCTATAACCTATCCAGTGGATATGTCGGTATTCACAGGATCATTCAATGGGATCCTTACAGCAGATTTGTCTGATAAGGATGGGATAGACACCTCTTCTGCGACAATTACAGTGGACAACGGCACGCCTATTTCAGTTCCTGCTCAGAATGTATCAAATACAGCTCTGACTTATTCCTTCGCGGGTAATCCTCTCGGAGTCGGCACACATACAATAAAACTTCAGGTTCATAGCACCAACCAAAGTAAGGACTCGGGCGAGGCGACTGTAACGATCGGTGTAACTGAAGGCAGTTCGACCAAGGACGGAGATTATCCAGACCTTATGATAACCGAGGCAAAAGTTTACACGACTCAGGTTCAAGGCGTGGATGCATACTCGGCGGTTGAGATATATAATGCAAGCGGGCATCCGATAAATCTTAATAATTATAAGCTGGGACGAAAAGCAGACTGGCCTGGAGCCGGAAATTATGACGGGGATATAGCAAATTTAACGAATACATATTATACCGGAATGAACGGGATCACTAAATATTCGGCTGCATGGAGCGGAAATACTGAGCCAAGCGGAGGCAACTGGCTTCCCGCAAATGGAGTAGCCACCTTATGGGTAAGGTATTATCCTATGAGCAAGTTTACCGATGCGGCCGCTTTCAAGGCTCTAGGTGTTGATAGCTTCATTTCGGAAAATCCAACTGTTAATAAAGATTCACTTTTCTTAGCGGAAGATACATACGGATTAAATGCCGGAGATGATCAGACATCTGCTGCCGCAGAGCCGGAGCCAAAATCAGCATCCGACGGAGGCGTTTCATTCAATAAGTTTAAAAATATTTATTTAAAGAGGGTGGGCAGTACAACGCGTGTTATGCTTTTGATGCTCGACTCTTCCGCAACAGTATCGGAGGCCAACCGCTTAAAATATGTTGATGACGACAGTGATATTATGTCTGTCGCGAAATATTTTGGCTCTGATGTAAGTACCGTTAACTCATCTGTTAAATTCAAGTATGATTCCGCAAAAAATTATCTGCCGGTTTCTGAAAAGCTTTCCCAGAGCAATCTTGGAGTAATAACCTATGATCAAAAGCCTATATACGTATCTGATAAAACAGCCGCGGAAATAACGGATAATACCGGCTCATCTTTTAAGTCTGCTGACGGGGCAAAGATTTCAATCAATATGTTTGATAACCGTGATTTAAGATATTCGACGATTTATTATAAGACTTCTAAGGATACGGATTTTAAATCAAAATCGATAGACTATGTAGCTCAAAAAGGCTCAGTTGCTTCAGACACGCAGCTGGCAGAACAGAATATTTCGCTTACCGCAGAGGAACTTACTGACGTCGACTATATCGATTATTATGTAACAGCAATAGATGGCGGCGGAAATACTGCAACACTTGGCAGCAGCGCTATGCCGCATAGAATGATAAATGAAAGTTCAAATCATACTATTGTTAATATTACCTCACCCACTGAGGGCGAAAGTTTCAGCGGATATTTCAGAGATACCCTTACAGCTGACCTTGTGGATGGTGACGGGATTGATGCTTCAACTGCCCAAGTAGTAGTCGACGGCGGCACGCCTATTGCAGTTCCTTCAGAAAATGTTACAGATAAAACGCTTACCTACTCATTTGCTAGCCACCCGCTAACAAAGGGCGATCATACGATAACTGTTAAAGTAAACAGTAAAAACACTGAAAAAGCGGCGGGCGAGGCAACTGTACATATTACTGTTACGGAAGCAGCGGTGAAACGCCCTGATCTAGTTATGACCGAGGTGAATGCTGCACCGGGCGGAACAGGAAACCTGGAATATTTTGAACTGTATAATACAGGGAACCGTGATATCCCGCTTAGCGATGTTCAGTTTAATTATTTGCCGTATATATCTGATTTGAGTAAAGTATACACCAACCCGTGGGTCACGGAGACTCAATATGATGATAAGGGCAATGTGGTGCCGTTTGTCCTTAAAAAGAATCAGATTTATGTAGTCTTTATTTATCAGCAGGGCGCTCAAAAGCTAGGTTACCGTTATGATTCAGATGCGGAAATGGAGCGCACATGGAACGAACTGTTCAAATCAAGATACGGCGTTGAAATTCCAAAGACAAATCGAATTATGGCGCCTTATACAGACAGTAACGGAACTGTAATAAAAGGCGCTGCAAACCTGTGGAACAGTATCAATGCAAAGACAATGCAAATTGTTGATAAATCAACGAAGGCAGTTCTTTGCCAGGCAGTTTATAACGACGGCGCTGTACAGTGCGCAACTGATCAGACAATCGATTATGTTTATTTCGATGGCTGCGATCCCGTAAATAATTGTGAATCACTACTGGTTGATTATACGGGTTCGCCGACTCCTGGAACTCTGCGTGATTACCAGCAGCCAAACTTTACGAGTACTGCGCCGCCCTCTGTAGACTGCGGTGAAGTCGAAGCAGTAAGGCAACCGGACGATACGACATTTACCGCGAAGGTAACAGATCCGGATAATGATATTAAACTTGTTTATTTGTTTTATAAAACTGATCAAATGAGTGGATTCAGCTGCGCTCAAATGGCTAAGACTGAAAATGCTGATGAGTATCGTGTAAGCATATCAATTAATGCTATTAAAGACAGTAAAAGTATTGAGTATTATATAATTGCTACAGACGGCGCAAGTTCAGCATTTGCCCCGCAGTTTATAGATAACCCATATAAACAGACGATAGCAGATACAGAGGGACCGCATATAGATTCAATAACACCTGCTAACGGCGCGAATATTCAAGGAAGAATCAACGGTCAGATAGTCATAACTTATAGTGATTATTCGGGCGTAGATAAAAACTCAATCAAGTTTTGGTTCAACGGCGAGGATGTTACGGATAAGTGCTCAATAAGTGATTATAAACTCACATATAATATGGGTTTATTAACACAGATTGGGGCTTATACCTCAAAACTGCAGATAAGCGATAAATACGGAACCGAAGTTGACGGAAAATATCCGGAGCAGAGAACTGCAATTCATGAAAATAGCTTTAATTTGATACCAATAGTCAATGATCATATGCCTTCTAAGGAAATCATACATGCCCCAATGAACAGCACAATTGACTCGCAGGATCTTGCTGTTCAGGCTCTCGTAATCGATAGCAGTGATTCAAACAATCTGACTTTGCAGTATATTACTGATGACGGGAAATCCGGGACTCTTTCAATGGCAAAAGATACTGCGTTAAGCTCTGCCGGAAACGGAGTTGCATCAACGTATTACACTGCAAGCATTCCTGTTTCTGTGATTAAGGGGCGTTCGTACGTTAAGTATTGTATAACAAGCAGTGGAAATACAGAAATGAGGGCACCATCTTCAGACGGAAGCTGGTATCAGACTGCACTTCAGGCTGCGACGGTGCCGCCGGAGCTTATGATAACCGAAATGCAGCCGAACCCGGATGGCAACGATGATGTTGAATTCATAGAGATTTATAACACAAGCAATAAAGAACTTGACCTGATGAATTATAAGATCAACTTCCAGCCATATCCGCAAACAGCACCAAATGATTATCGTTTTGTTAATTTTGATATGATGATGGATTCATACGGGTTCAGCGGAGGAAAGTATATTATTAACCCGGGTGAAGTGGTTGTAGTTCATTTATTTACTTCTGATGCACGTAAAACAGGGATGACGCTCGATTCCTTCCGTGAAGACAGCCGAATCAACTTATCAGAAAGCAATACTAAGGTTATAGAGCTACCGGCTGATACATCAGTAGATTCTAACAGGTGTCCGCTGCCAAACACACTGGTAAGAAAAGTAATGCTGAATTATAAAAGTAATCCCAACGTTGGACCTTATATATGTGTAGCTACTTATAATGATGAGCTTTCGGCTGGGTACAGCGACTCCCTTAACGGTTTGTCTGTCACTTATGGGGCACCTATAGATGGTACGATTAATTTACACAAACTCGAACATGGTGCTGTGGCTACCCCCGGCAAAATAGATTGGCGGCAGAAAGCAGTAAATTATAACGATAAGTATGCACCATATATTATTCATCAGAAACCGGTAAGCGACGGAGCTGCTCCTCAGGAAATAACACTTACTGTTCAGATATTTGATGAAGCTGAGATAATCCATAAGTCTATCTACTACAGAACGTATGGTACTGAAGGATGGCAGACCGGTGATCTGACACCGGTTGCAGGAAAAGATAACTTGTTCCAATTTACGGTAAGCTATGATTATCTGCAATATACTAATAAACTTGAATACTATTTTGCAGCAACTGACGGGCTTCATGAGGCAGTTCTCAAAAGTCAGAGCGGTGATCCATTCACTATAACGTATAAAGATGTAGCCCCTCCGCAGGTTGGAAGTTTTAAGCCTGAAAACTACTACTTTTACGAGGACTCAAAGATCCCTGTAGTGAAAGCATATATTGAGGATAATTCAGGTATAAACAAGGCAAGTATCCACTTGTATATGGATGATATTGATGAGACTAAGGATACAGTAATTTTAGAGCAAGACCGCGGATTTAACGTTGCTTACACACCGGGAGTTGCAATTGCGGATGGCCGGCATACTCTGAAACTTGTAGCGGCAGACTTGTCTGAAAATAAAAATGTTTTAACTCAGGTAACTGAATTTTCAATCGGAGACGATTCAAAATTAAATCATTATCGTGGAGAAGTTCACAGTCATACCCAGGAATCGGACGGAACAGGAACCGTGGAACAGGCATATGAGTGGGCTAGATATCATAGCAAGCTCGATTATTTCTCAGTTACGGATCATAATGATATGCTTACCACTGATGTGTATAAGAATCAGCTTAAGAGAACTAAAAAGTATAATCAAAACGGCCCTGGCGGATTTATCGTGTTCAACGGATGGGAAACTACTTATTATATGAATACTGGCTGGTTTGGTCACTTTAATATGCTTAATGTGGATTGGCTTAAATCTGATCCTTCGATACCTGCACGTCAGTATTACGATTTCGGAATTGCAGATCCAAATGCGGTCATGCAGTTTAACCATCCCGGCAATTATGACGGAAACAACTGGGGCGACTTCAATGACTTTGGATATTATTCAACACAAGCTGATGATAAATTTGCACTTATAGAATTCAATGCCAATGTAAGCAATGATGATGAGTACAACCGCGCATTGTTTAAAGGTTGGCATGTATCCCCAGTCGTTAACGAGGATAATCATCAGATGTTCTGGGGGTCGGCTGATCCGTCATCCGGAGTTGCTATGGCACCCGCACTTACGCGGGACAATATAATTGAAGCGTTCAGGAAAAACAGAACCTATGCTGCCGGTGACGACAATATAATAATGGAGTATAAAGTTAACGGAAAATGGATGGGAAGTATCCTCAAAGATCCGGATAAGCTGGATATTGATTTGAAAATTTACGGCAAAGATATCAACAATATCCCAGCTGGCACTGTTAGCATAGTTACAGATGCGCAGGTAACGGTATTCCAGAAAACTTACACCGCAGCGGATGCGGTAAACGGAGTTATACATATGCAGTATCAGCTTCCAGCGGATTATAAGTATTGCTATATTAAGCATACGAGGACAGTTGGAGCGTCGACTATTACAAGTATAACAGCGCCTGTCTGGGTCGAAAAAGAACGTGGGATCAACATTGATTCGCTCGATCTTGGATTGTCAAGCGATACAGCTAACCCTGACGCGGTTAAAACCATAGTCAAAAATACTTCGGATGATAATGCGACAAATTTAACTTTATCATACTATTTGGGAACAGTTGATGGCTTTACACTCAGCAGCGATATAATAAATGGGCTTAACGGTTTGCAGCCCCTTGCAGTTCGCAGCCTATCCTCACTTGGAGCAGGCGAAACAGCGACCGTTGGAGTTAATATGCCGCGAAGCCTTGACAGCAGACGAATTTTTGTACTGCTAAGCGGTGTGGTGAATGGAAAACTGATCAGAGATGTCAAATATATCACGCCTTCGCCAATTTATATAACGGAGATTGTAGCTGACAGTTCGGATTACGTGAAAGGCGGTGTCGTATATTCCCGCCCATTCAATTATATCGAAGTATACAATAATGATAATGTTGCTCGAAATCTAAAGGGGCTTGCAATCTCCACCTTCGTAAAAGCGGGTCAGACTGCAGCATATAATACGGCAAAGTATTTAGATAAGTACTCAATAAGTGAAGATTTAATGATCGGGCCTCGTCAGGCAATGGTTCTATGGATTAAAGACGGGATTACAGCCGGGGCGAATAACTCGCTTACTGTAGCGGATTTCAACAAATACTACGGAACCAATTTCGATACCATTTACCAGTTTGTTAAGTCTCCACTGGATCAGTCAGGATCAAGAATATTGTCTGTAAACCTTAATGATGATACAGATAGTCCAACGCCTATAACCTGCATAAAGTATAATGTTGACGAGAGCCTTAACTTGGATGTTGTTGAAAATAAGGGTATTACATATACTTATAATTCAACAGGAATAGATACAAGTATCAAACTAAGCAATCGGGCTGTTCCGACACCGGGAGTTGTCGTCGAGGGTCAGGTTCCGAATTACAGCAACGATTATTCACTGAGTTCGGTTAAACTTGTATACGCCGGCGGAGAAACAAATGTGAATTTAAGTGATAAGAATACAAGCTATCGCGTTTCGGTTCCTGAGGGCGTTAAAAGTGTAACATGCATTCCTGAAACCAAATGTCCAACATTAAACTTAAAAATAAACGGAGTTAAGGTCTGCAGCGGCGGATTTATAGACGCAGGCTCAGGAAATACGTTCCCGACGCTAAACCTTAATAAAACCGGAGCAACTGCAGTTGTTGAAGTTCTTAATGATTCTGATAAAACGGTTGCAACGTACACATTTTCAGTTGGGTCAGGCGACTTAAATATTGATACTGATAACGGCAGCTCGGGTGCCAGCGGAGGCACATCGGGGGGTGCGGATGGATCAAGTGGGTCTTCAGGCGGCACAGATACATCCGGAGGTACTACAGGAGATAGCGGAACGACTGCGCCTACCGAAGGCAATGCTTCTACACCTGATTTCTCCGATACTTCAAATCACTGGGCAAGTGAAGCTATAAAATATATTGCGGATAAGGGTATCATTAAGGGCTATGAGGATGGAACATTCAAGCCTGATGCGACAGTAAATCGCGGAGACTTTACGCTTATGCTGATGAGGTCTTTTGCCGGTGACAAGTCTGGCACCGGAACGTTCAACGATGTTGATCCAAATGCATATTACGCAGGCGCGGTTGCAGCAGCTAAAGACTTAGGTATTGCAACTGGGTCTGATGGAGCATTTAATCCTAAGACTAATGTAACAAGACAGGATATGTTCGTTCTGTTCGCAAGGACACTAAGAGCGTTCAATCTGTTAGACGAAAAAGCGGACATATCTAAGGTAACGTTCAGTGATTCTGACAGTATAGCTGATTACGCCAAAGACGACATTCTGCTTCTTGCGGCAAACGGCTATATAAATGGAACTGAAGGAAAAATAAACCCGACAGGTACCGCTACAAGAGCAGAAACAGCGCAAATGCTGTACAATTATTTTACTAAGCATGCTTCTTAAATCCTATAAATCTCTAACTCTCTCTAACATAAAAAGCACCCATTCGGGGTGCTTTTTATGTTTTAAAATATTTATTCTTCTATAATTTTTCCTTCTATAGAAATGACAATCACCTGCCAAGGGATCATTTTGCCGCTATTAATAATTGCCTGCTTAACAGCATTTTCGATTCCGCCGCAGCAGGGCACTTCCATCCTTACAACTTTAATGCTTTTTATATTATTGTTTTTTATGATTTCGGTCAGCTTTTCTGCATAATCACCTTGGTCAAGTTTTGGGCAGCCTATTAATGTGATGTGGTTTTTTATGAACTTTTCATGAAAGTTTCCGTAGGAAAACGCCGTGCAGTCAGCGGCAACAAGAAGATTGGCTCCGTCAAAGTAAGGTGCGTTGACCGGCACAAGTTTAATTTGGATAGGCCATTGCATAAGTCTGCTTTCCGGGGCATTTTTTTCTTCAATTATTTCGGGAATATTCTGACGGTTTAAGGCTTTAGCCATACTGCCTGGGCAACCGCCTTTATTTACGTTCAACCGAGCCGCAACAGCCTTTTCATTAAATGGCAATGCCTCTCGCTCTTCAAATGAAATAGCTCCTGTAGGACATACCGGAAGACAATTCCCAAGCCCATCGCAATAATCGTCGCGCATAAGTTTTGCTTTCCCGTTTATTACAGCAATTGCTCCTTCATGGCATGCATTAGCGCATAACCCACAACCATTGCACCTTTCTTCATCTATTTTAATGACTTTTCTTAACATTTTTATCACTCCAATTCCTATTGTTATCTTGTTTTTGTAAATATATTGTATTATATTAAAGGTAAAAAAGCGGTTGTATTTACAACAGAAAGAATAAAAATGAAAGATGATAAAACTAGACTAAGCAGAGTATCATTGTTTAGGGGGATTGATTTCGCTGACCTTGACGTGGTTATTCGATGCCTTAACGCCAAAAAAGCCGCCTATAAGAAGAAGGATATTATTTTAATGGAAGGTCAATCTGTTTCATCGGTAGGAATAGTGCTGTCAGGGAATGTTCAGGTCATAAAAGAAGATTTTATGGGAAACCGCAATATTTTAGCTGAGATACCTGCAGGAAGCCTGTTTGCGGAAACTTTTGCATGCGTTCAAACGCCAGACCTTCCGGTGTCTGTTATTTGTTCTGCTGACTGTGAAGTGTTGTGGATAGACTTCAGACGTATTATTTCTACATGCTCAAACGCGTGTATATTCCATACTAAGTTGATTGAGAATATGCTGATGATATTAGCCTCTAAAAATATATTGCTTAACCAGAAAATAGAACATATATCAAAAAGGACTACAAGAGAAAAACTGCTTTCGTATCTTTCAGATGAATCATATAAACAGGGCAAAAATGAATTTGATATCCCTTATAACAGGCAGCAGCTTGCGGATTATTTATGCGTTGACCGCAGCGCCCTGTCCAGTGAACTGTGTAAACTTCAAAATGAAGGGATATTACAGTTTCATCTTAACCATTTTATATTGATACAATAAACATACTTGCCGCTGCGATATGTATGTGAAAGCCTTGAGACAACAGTGCTGTGGGAGGAAATTGGCAAAAAAATCTCTATATTTTATCGAATAAAATTATAAAAAGATAAAGACAAAATTTATACTCTTTGGTATAATAAACAGTTAGAATGGTTAAAAATATATATCTTTACTGAGAGGGAAAAATGAAGACTTTAGAAGAACATAAACGTATTAAAGTGACGGTTAATGGGCGTGAAATTGAAGTATATGATAACCTCACAATATTGCAGGCACTGCTTCAAGAGGATATACATATACCTCATCTGTGTTATGACATTCGGCTTGAGAGATCTAATGGGAACTGCGGACTTTGCGTAGTTGCACTTGGAGAAAATGGAGAGCAGGACGTCAAGGCGTGTCAGACGCCTATCAAAGAGGGCATGATAATCGACACAAACAGTGAAAGACTTGTGAATTATCGTAAAATCAGACTTGAGCAGCTTCTTTCAGATCATAATGCAGACTGCGTGGCTCCATGCGTTATGACATGCCCGGCTAATGTGGATATTCAGTCCTACCTCCGCCATGTCGGCAACGGTAATTTCGAAGCTGCAATCCGTACAATCAAGGAAAACAATCCCTTTCCGTTAGTCTGCGGACGTGTATGTCCTCATCCGTGTGAGGCACAGTGCCGCAGAAATTTAGTCGATTCGCCTGTTGCGATCAATTATGTTAAACGTTTCGCGGCTGACTGGGATATGTCCAGAGAAAATCCCTGGATGCCAAGCAAGAGCGTTGACACGGGAAAGAAAATAGCAATAATAGGTGCCGGCCCGTCTGGTCTTTCTGCGGCATATTATAGTGCTATCAAAGGGCATGACGTTACAGTATTTGAACGCCAGAGCCATGCAGGCGGAATGATGAGATACGGTATCCCGGAATACAGACTGCCAAAAGCGACACTTGATAAAGAGATCGACACAATGAAAAAACTGGGTGTCAAAATAATGACTGGGAAGGCACTAGGCACTCATCTGCATCTAGAAGATTTACATAAAGATTTTGACGCGGTTTACCTTGCTATCGGGTCATGGCAGGCAACTCCTATGCATATTGAAGGTGAAAACCTTGACGGCGTATGGCTTGGCATACAGTATCTTGAACAGGAAATAAACGGATCTAATCCTAAGCCAGACGGTAATGTTATTGTCATCGGCGGCGGCAACACTGCTATAGACTGTACGCGGACTGCGCTTAGAAGAGGCGCAAAGTCAGTAAAGCTTATTTACCGCAGAACTCAAGAGCAGATGCCCGCGGAACCTTACGAGGTTGAGGAAGCATTAAAAGAGGGCGTTGAAATGCTCTTTTTAATGGCGCCCACAAAGATAGAGTCAGAAAACGGCAGAAAGAAACTGCACTGCATAAAGATGATGCTTGGCGAACCTGACCGCTCTGGCCGCCGCCGTCCTGTACCTATTGAAGGCAGTGATGTTGAAATAGAAGCTGATACTATTATCGGTGCTATCGGACAAAGCACAAATACACAGTTCTTATATAACGATTTACCTGTTAAACTTAATAAGTGGGGCAATATTGATATTAGCGGCAAAACACAGCAGACTTCTGAAAGCAATATTTTTGCTGGCGGCGACTGCGTTACAGGCCCGGCAACTGTTATTCAGGCAGTCGCCGCCGGCCGCCATGCCGCTGAAGCTATGGACTGCTACTTAACAAAGGGTTATGTCAAGGAGCAAAACACAGATTACAGTTGCAGCCGCGGTTCTATGGAGGATCTTCCACAGTGGGAATTTGAAGAAAAGCCTAAAATTCCGCGTTCGAAAATGCCTTCCATTTCAATCGAAGAGAGAAATCATAATTTTAATGAAGTTGAGCTTGGTTTGATTGAGAAAACAGCAAGAGAGGAAGCGAACAGGTGCCTAAGATGCGGCTGTACCGAAAGATTCTCATGTGATTTAAGAAAAGAGGCCACAGCACACGGCATCGAATATAAAGATCCCGCATATGAACGTCCATTCATTCCGATTGTCGACGATCATCCGTTCATAGTCAGAAACCATAATAAATGTATTTCGTGCGGAAGGTGTATTGCCGCTTGCGCAGAAATAGAAGGGCCTGACGTGCTTTCATTCTATATGAAAAACGGGCGCCAGATCGTTGGAACAAAGAGCGGACTTCCGCTTCAGGAAACTGACTGTGTAAGCTGTGGACAGTGTGTCAACGCATGCCCGTGTGGAGCACTCGATTACCGCCGTGAAAGAGGAAGAGTATTCAGAGCGATAAATGATCCGAATAAAACAGTTGTCGCTTTCGTTGCTCCTGCAGTAAGAAGCCTTATAACAAAACAGTATGGTGTTCCGTTTGAAAAAGCCTCCGGATTTATGGCCGGGCTCCTAAAGAAAATGAAATTTGATAAGGTATTCGATTTTACCTTTGCCGCTGACCTTACGATCGTTGAGGAGACGACGGAATTTCTCACAAGAGTCGAAAAAAATGGAGTCATGCCGCAGTTTACATCATGCTGTCCAGGCTGGGTCAACTTCGTTGAAAAGAGATACCCTGAGATTATCCCTCATCTCTCCAGCTGCAAATCACCGCAGATGATGATGGGCGCAACTGTTAAGAACCATTTTTCAAAGATTTCAGGAATTGACAAAGAGAATCTTTATGTTGTTTCAATCGTTCCGTGCCTTGCAAAGAAGCATGAGGCTGCACGTCCTGAATTTGCCCCAGAAGGTATCCGCGATGTTGATGCAGTACTCACGACCAGTGAAATGATCGAAATGGTTAACCTCGCAAATATTGATACAAATGATATCGTTCCGCAGGAGTTTGACGATCCTTATCGCCAGGTCACAGGAGCCGGTATCCTGTTTGGAGCTTCCGGCGGCGTTGCTGAAGCGGCGCTTAGAATGGCAGTCGAAAAGCTGACTGGAAAAGCGCTTACCGATCATCTCGATTTTGAAGAGATACGCGGGTTCGAAGGGGTTAAAGAGGCAACAGTTGACGCTAACGGCACAAAAGTCCGCGTTGCTGTAATCAGCGGGCTACATAATGCCGAGCCTATCGTTGAAAAAATAATCCAGGGCGTTGATGTTGGCTATGATTTGATTGAGGTTATGGCATGCCCCGGCGGCTGCATATGCGGCGCCGGACATCCGGTTCCGGAAAAAATCGATGCTCTTGAAAAACGACAGCAGACGCTCGTCAACATCGATAAAATTTCAAAATACCGTAAGTCACAGGAAAACCCTGATATTCTGCGGTTATATGAAGAGTTTTACGGTGAAGCAAATTCTCATTTGGCACACAAGCTTCTGCATACACATTACACACCACGCAGGGGTGATAATGCCTGTGCAATGGTTTCCGTTCGCAAGAAAGCGGATTCAGCTTTTGTAACACAAGAATATACGGTATGTATGTGCGACTCCTGTAAAAGCAAGGGTGCTAAGGAGCTCTATGATCAGCTTTCTGAAACTATAAAGCAGCTGAAAATGGATCCGTTTATAAAGGTAAATACAATAAGATTGAAGGAAACTCATGCTGGGGAGGGCATATATGTGACCCTTAACGGAAAAATGATAGAAGATCCCCATCTGGATAATATACTTAAGAAATAATAATGAAACAGCCGGTGCAACGCACCGGCTGTTTAAATATATGACTATCATTGGTCATTATCATTGTTATCTTTATCAGCAATCTCCTTTGATTGTTCTGTTTGAAAACGCGGCGCTCTTTTATATAAAACTTTTTTATTAATCGTCCGGGTTTGCTTGAAAACTCGCAATATAGCATAACTTAATGTATAAAATACTACAATAATACTCCCTGCAATGAGCCCGGAAGCTTGTCCCTTGACAAACGGCATACTAATGATTGCCGCAATCAGAGATAGCAATACAAATACCGAAGTATACGGAAAGCCCCACATCTGACACTTACCGTCAGGGCAACCATTCTTTTTTCTAAACTTAATATGGGTTGCCATAATTACCGCATACGAAAATAAGATGGCAAATCCGCCTGAACTGATTAAAAAAAGGTATACGCGAGGAAACAATAATCCAAACCCTAACGCAATAAGCATAGCTACCCCTGATGCTAAGATTCCGCGATAAGGAACATCGGTTTTATTCTTCAGCCATTCGGGGGCATGACCCTCATCGGCAAGTGAACGCATCATTCTGCCAAGTCCAAACATTGCAGCAAGCATGGTTGAAAGAATTGCTGTTATAAGGACAATATTTAGCGCATTACCTGCCCAGTCTATCCCGTGCCTATTAAGAGCCGCTACTATCGGGCTTGTGTTTTCGTTTATATCAACGGTTGGGATAAGAGGAAGCAGTATTCCTACGGAGATGATATAAAGTGCGACAAGGCTTATTACCGTATATCTTATAGCTTTAGGAATCGAAGTTTTGGGGTTTTCGGCCTCAGATGACGCAAGGCCAATTATTTCAAATCCGGCATAGCTGAACATAACGATCAGCATGCTGCCGGCAAGCCCTGTTATGCCGCCGGGCATAAAATTTTCGTTTGCAAGTTCGCCGGCGCCGATGGCTTTGTTTCCCGGGAAAGCGCCTACTATAAGTAAAAGCGCGATAATTATAAATGAGACAATAGCGGCTAGCTTAACTGCGGCAAGTCCGCTTTCGAGTTTGCTTAATCTATTTGCACCTAAAAGGTTCAAAAGAGTCACTCCACTGATTATAGCACTGCCGAGAATGGCGATAGGGATTGTAGGAGCCCATACCCTAACTAGTATCGAAACTGCTGTAGCCTCGCTTGACATTGCAAGAATCATTCCAGTCCAATATACCCAGCCTACAACAAACCCAGCGCCAGGCCCGAATGCGTCGGCAGCAAATGTCCTGAAAGATCCTGAATCAGGATTAGCAACAGTCATTTCAGATAAAGCATAGAGTATAAAATAGACAAGCATTCCTCCGTAAATAAACCCTAATAAAATTGATGGTCCTGCGGCGTGAATGGCCACAGATGAGCCGAGGAAGAATGAACCACCTATTACTGTTCCAAGTGCCATCATTGCAAGCTGTAGTGCGCTAAGTCCTTTTTCCGTTTTTTTCATATTAGCTCCAGAATTTAATATTATTAATTTTAGTGTTCCTATTTTTGACGTTGTAATACTTTTTGGTACATAGAAGGGCTTAATCATTTGAAAAATGTCGAATAAAATAAAGCAGAAAAATTCTATTTTTTTAACAGGAACATGTTTACGAGAGCATTAAGAAAAACATTGGTTTAAATTCTGATATTTGTGCTTATAATGCCGCTTTCACGTTATCCTGCAGCGGGAACTGATAAAATGGAGGTAAAGGAAACCACCCTAATAAGTAGGCGTTTACCTGCTCTCCGGAGATATCAGTTTTAGAGAATTAGTCACACTAACTACGAAATTGTCTGCCACTGACGTTACACGGACTATAAAAAAAACACCGTTAAAAAATAACGGTGTCTTTTATGCTCAATGTATGTAATTATAAATTATATAGAGGGGCTGCCTTCAGCATTCCCATCAGAACCTATTGTGCTTTCATTCGTTGCTTCCTCGTTGGTTGAAGTATTAGAATCATCAGCGGTCGTGGTGCCTGTCGAATTACTTACTGAACCGGAAATATCTGTGGTGCCTGTAGTATCTGTAGCACCAGAAGTATCGGTTGATCCAGAGGTGTCGGTTGATCCAGAAGTATCGGTTGATCCAGGAGTTGAATTATCTACCGTTGTGTCATCGCCTGTTGATGGTGGGTTTGTATCGCTTTCATTATCAACATCTATAATTTTATCATCGCTATCCCAGGTGACTTTTAGGTTTAATGCTTCAGCAATAAATCTAAGAGGAACATATGTCCTTCCACAGGTTATTTCTGCATCCGTACCCATATCAACAGGAGCACCATTTTTAAGCACTGTTGAACTGTTTATTGTCAATTCTATTACGGTGTTGTCCTTAGTTATTGTAACAGTCTTGGTATCATCGTTCCATGCAACTTGTGCGCCTAGCCCTTCGGTAATCGCTCTAATTGGAACAAGTGTCGTTCCTCCTTTTATGTACGGGGGAGCATCAAACTTTATTAAGTTATTATTAATTGTTACACTGCCTGCATCAAGTGTATAAGCGTCAGAATACATCTGCTTTATTAGATCTGCAGCGCTGTCAAAAGTTGAAAGTTCTTCATCTGAGTATATAGTTTTAACTACCATATATCTCTCATTGTTAGCCTGCTTTATTTGAGCTTCTAAATCATCTATCTGAGTATCCAAGTTGTTTATGCTGTCCAAAACAGCTTGTGCTCCGGCAGTATCTCCAGCAGCAACCAATTCATTATATTTTTCCTCGAGCTGCTCTTTTTGTGAAGTCAAATCATTTTTTTGATCTACAATTTCTTTTCTTTCTTCGTTCAGCTCTGTTTTAAACTGTTTTTGTAATTCTGATTTATTTTTAGCTTGGTCACCGGAACTTTCGTCCTTCGCATCTCCGCTGGAAGTGTCGGTTGTTGAAGACGATTCTTTTTGACTGTTTTCTACAGCTTTTTCATTTTGCTTGTCTGATTTTTGATCGTTAGAATTGACTGTTGTTTCTTGATTATCAGAACTTTGCACTGCTGGAGCCGTTGCCTTTTCTTTTTGTTGACTGTTTGTTTCTGTTGTTGTTTCCTGCGCTGAAGTTCCTTTTTCGTTTTGTACTGCTGGGGTTTGGGATTGTTCAGATTTGCTGTTTCCTTTGCCCGAACCGGATGCCGCAAAAGCGGACGTTGACATTAGTAGGACAAGAACAAAAGACAGAATTTGAACAAATACCTTTTTCATACAGCATGCATTCCTTTCTTTTTTTCTCCAAAAAAAAACTGCATGCCGAAAAAGCATACAGAATTGAACTGTATAATTCTTCGGCAGCCCGGCTATCATGGCATAAAGCTTTAGACCCGTGGCTTTGCGTCTCTAACTTTCGTTAGGTTTGCCATTATCGGAGATATTTGTAATTACATTATAAATCTATTTTTAAAATATGCAACACTTAATTGATATAATTTACAATTTGCTTGAATTACTGGACAAAAAGTGATATTTATCTTAAAATAATGGTAATATTTATTTCTAATTAGAGGTTTAGCATGGTTAATATAGCAGATAAAGAATATAAGCTTTTAACCGACTATATTTTATCAAACTACGGTATAAAACTGGGTGAAGGTAAAAGAACTCTTGTTGAGGGAAGACTTCAGGGCATTTTGCATCAACTAAATTTCGATAGCTTTTCAAAATATTATGATTATATATTATCTGATGATACAGGACAAGCTGCCTCAAATTTAATGAGCAGGATTACAACAAATCATACATATTTTATGAGAGAACCAGATCATTTTTATTATTTTAGGGACACGGTTTTACCGCAATTAAAAGACTCTGTAACAGATAAAGACATCAGGGTGTGGAGCGCCGGGTGCTCTACCGGTGAAGAGGCTTACACACTTGCAATGATAATGCTTGATTATTTTGGAATGGAAAAACATTTATGGGACACTAATATTTTAGCAACTGATATATCAAGCAGGGTCATTGATATCGCCAAAAAAGGCGAATATGATAATAAAGATATTGAGCCTTTGCCATCAAAATGGAAATCAAATTATTTTAGTCAGATAAATGATGAAATAAGCGTTATAAGTGAAAAAGTGAAAAAAGAAGTGATATTTAGATTTTTTAATTTAAATAACGCGGCTTTTCCGTTTAAAAGGGAATTTCATGTTATATTTTGCAGAAATGTTATGATCTATTTTAACGAGGAAACTAAACGGGATTTAATCAATAAGTTTTATAATTCCTTATACCCGGGAGGATATCTTTTTATAGGACATTCCGAATGCTTGAATAGAGGAAATTTTAAATTTAAATATGTTATGCCATCAATATACCGAAAGGATTAGGCAATGAAGATAATAAAGGTTTTGGTTGTCAGTAATTATGTATATATTGATGTAATAATAAAAGGATTGTCACTTGATCCTGGTATTAAAATTATTCCATCTGCTTATGATGCAGTCGAAGCAAGAAATAGAATAGTTGAGTATGAGCCAGATGTGCTCGTTCTTGATGAAGATCTACCAGATTTAAGCGGAGTAGAATTTTTGAAAAAGCTTATGCCCCAGCATCCGTTACCCGTTGTAATGCTGGTATCTGGCAATAAAAACACTTCTGAAGCAGTTAAATCGGGTGCTGCTGATATTATAAAAAAACCTGACCAGAAAAATGATGTTATCTTTGAGAGTTTAATAAATGAATTAAAAATTAAAATCAAAATTTCATTAACAGCAGATCTTTCAAAATGGAATAAAGAAACCGAAATTCGATCGAAACATTTCTGGAAACACAAAATAATAGCAATTGGGTCTTCTACCGGGGGAACTGAGGCGCTTATCAAAGTATTACAGCTGCTTCCGGGTGACGTTCCTGGTATAGTTATTGTACAGCATATGCCTCCTGGATTTACAAAAATGTATGCTGAGAGGCTTAATAAAACTTTACATTTTAATGTTAAAGAGGCGCAGACCGGGGATATTGTAAAACAGGGGTGCGTCTTTATTGCTCCCGGCGATCAGCATATTAAAATAGAAAAGGCTGGAGAAGCTTATAAAATAATATGCTTTAAAAGCGATAAGGTTAACGGGCATTGTCCTTCTGTCGACGTACTTTTTAATTCGGTTGCAGAAAAGGCAGGCAAGGAAGCAATAGGAGTAATCCTTACCGGAATGGGCGGCGATGGAGCTCGGGGTCTTCTTGCTATGAGAAGCAACGGTGCCAGGACAGCAGGGCAGGATGAGGGGTCAAGTATTGTTTATGGAATGCCTAAAGTGGCTTATGATATTGGAGCAGTTGAAGAGCAGGCACCACTTGACAGAATTTCAGAGGTAATTTACAAATTATTAAATGAACGGTGATATAGTGAATAAAATTGTTGGACTTGGTGAATATGCGATATCTAATGATATAGAAGATGTTATAAAAACGTTTGCGCTTGCGTCTTGTGTGGGTATAACAGTTTACTCGCAAGATAAAAAAATAGCCGGTATGGCACATATTGCACTACCTAATCCGGGTTTAAAATACGATATAAATATAAATAAACCATGTTACTATGCGACATTAGCAGTTCCATTTTTTTTTGATTTAATATGCAATAAATACGGATGCAACAAGAGCAGTCTTCAGGTAAGATTATTTGGAGGAGCTGACTCTTCAGATGTTAATGATGTTTTTGAAATCGGGAAGAAGAATTTATCAGCAGTTAAGGATGAACTATCTAAAATTAATGTAAAATATGAAGCTTTAGAAGTTTCAGGAAGGTTAAGCAGAACTTTGGAAATGGATGTTTTAACGGGGAATGTGAAACTTACAACACAGTTAATAAAGATATAAATTAAAAAGTATAAAAATAAGAGAAATAAAGGGTCTGACACTGCTCGGCGGGTATCAGGCCCTTTATTTTGCCTTGCACTGAAGTGATTTAGATTTTTTAATAATTATAAATAAAATGCTAAATTTATTAATAAAAATTTCGATATATAAAATAGCAACAAAAAAATTAAAAAATGTCAAGAATAATTTGTTAAAAATTTAGATAAATATGTATTTTTTGTTAATGGAAAGTAACGGAGGGGTTTAATTGAAAAAAGTGAAAGTATTTGGTTTAAATAGTTCTTAATCTATTTTTATTATTTATTTTATTGGAGGCGATGTTTAATGTCTGGTACTCAGGTTGAGGCGATTGCTTTAGAGGAAGACACGCAGAAAGGAAAATATTTAACATTTTCTATTGGGAAGGAGGTCTATGCAATTGAAATCAAATTTGTAACCGAAATCATCGGAATCCAGCCGATCACTGAGGTTCCCGAACTGCCAAAGTATGTAAGGGGAATAGTAAACTTAAGAGGCAGTATAATACCCGTAATGGATGTTAGATTGAGGTTTAAAAAAGATTTCGCAGAATATAACGACAGAACCTGTATTATAGTGGTGGATGTCAAGGATATATCCGTTGGCTTGATTGTAGATAATGTTACTGAAGTTTTATCAATATCTGATGAAGATATTGTTCCGCCGCCTGAACTTAATAAACGGGCTGAGAATAAGTATATAAAAGCGATCGGTAAGTGCGAAAATGACGTAAAGCTTATTCTCGATTGTGAAAAACTTATGAATGATAAAGATTTTGATAGTATCAGCCAAATAGCTTAATTTCGTATAAACATAAATAAAAATATAAAAGAAATATAAAATTAAGGGCATAAATATGGGGCTTGGGAGGAATAAAAATGAAATTGTTTTCAAAGGGAAAGATAATTGACTATCAAAACAGGGAAATTGAAAGGCTGGAAAAGAACCTAAAAAAAATGTCACTCGGTGATTTTGACTTAGACTTAAATGTTTCAGCCGGTGATGGATGTGTCGAGGCTGAAAGAGATCATTTTATAAAAATTTATCAGTACTTATTGAAAATTAAAGAAACATTTGTAGGCATCTCAAAAGATTCTGAAGATTTGTCTCTAAATATAAAAGACGGAAATATTGATTACCGAATGGATACCTCTAAGTACCAAGGCCTTTATTCTAAATTTGGCATAGATGTAAATGAAGCGCTAAAGGAAATGATCAAACCCTTAAAAGAAGGGGGTAAGGTACTTGAGAAGATCGCCAATAATGATCTTTCATTGAAAATGGAAGGAAACTATAAAGGAGAATTGTCTAAATTCTCAAGTGATATTAATGGCGTTATAACAAGACTGTTAAGTGTTCAGGACGCATTTGTAAGAGTTGCGAATGGGGACACAAGTCGTCTTGATGAATTTTTAAGATTGGGCAAAAGATCTGAAAATGATAAGCTCATGCCCGCCGCTATTGAAATGATGCAGGCTATTCAGGATATTATTGTTGAGGTTGACAATATAACAACTGGGATTGTTGCGGGAAATATTAAGAACTCTAGAGGAAACGCCGATAAATTTAAAGGCGGATATAAGAAGATAGTTTCAGGGATAAACAGCGCCTTGGATTCAGTAACAGCGCCGTTGGATGAGACTGTTGATGTTATATCAACGATGGCTCTAAACGATTACACCAAGACTATGAATACAAAATATAATGGGGATTTTGCAGTATTGGCGCATTCTATTAATGATGTTCAACAAAGGCTGTTATTGCTGCAAGAAGTCGCGCTTAGAATTTCAAAAGGCGACATAAGCGACCTTGAGGATTTTAGGAAGAGTGGCAAAAGATCGGAAAATGATAAACTCAGACCTGCCTTTACGGAAATGATGGAGACGATTAATTCATTAATTGAAGAGACTGTTTCTTTGTCGGAACAAGCTGAAATAGGAAATTTAAGTGCAAGAGGAGATAGCGCAAAATTTACCGGAGAATTTAAGAATATTGTTTTAGGGGTCAACAATACTCTAGACGCAGTTGTTAAGCCAATTAAAGAAGTTTCTGATGTAATGTCTCAAATGTCTGTTGGAAACCTTTCAACAAGTGTGAGTGGTAATTACAAGGGTGATTTTCTTGCACTCGCAAATGCAGTAAATTCTACTGTTTCAACTTTAAATCACGTAGTGGAGGAAATAGCTAGTATACTTTCTGAAATTGCAACGGGAAATCTAAATCTTTCTCATGTAAGAGAATACAGAGGAGACTTTAGAACGATTTCAGAATCCTTAAATAAAATCATTACATCTTTAAATCGAACACTCAGTGAAATAAATACATCTGCTGAACAAGTAGCTGCCGGAGCCGGCCAGATTTCAGAATCAAGTCAGACATTATCACAGGGTTCGGAAGAGCAGGCAAGCTCTATTGAAGAAGTTACAGCTTCGATAACTGAGATGGCCGCTCAGGTTAAACAGAATGCAGTTAACGCAAATCAGGCTAATGAACTGAGTTTGACCGCTAAGGGAGACGCTGTAAAAGGGAACCAGCAAATGAAGGAAATGCTTCAGGCAATGCATGATATAAATGAGTCGTCATCTCATATTTCAAAGATAATTAAAGTTATCGACGATATAGCTTTCCAAACCAATATCCTTGCGCTTAACGCTGCGGTTGAAGCTGCACGTGCAGGGCAATATGGTAAAGGCTTTGCGGTTGTTGCTGAAGAGGTAAGAAATCTTGCACAGAAGAGCGCAAGTGCGGCTAAAGAAACGACAACCATGATCGAAGGTTCTATCAATAAGGTCGAGTCCGGCACAAAAATCGCTAATAATACGGCGAATGCGCTAGATGAGATAGTTACGAGTATTTCCAAGACGGCTGAACTTGTGGGACAAATAGCAACTGCCTCAAATGAACAGGCAAATGCAATTGCTCAGGTAAATCAGGCGGTAGAACAAGTATCACAGGTGATTCAAACTAACTCAGCAACGGCAGAAGAAAGTGCATCGGCAAGTGAGGAGCTATCAGGTCAGGCTGAGATGCTTAAGCAGATGGTTAATAATTTTAAACTTAAAGATATAAAAGAATTAAACAATGTAAACCTCGATAAACTTAGCCCAGACGTTTTAAAGGCAATTGAGTCTATGTTTGATAAAAATGAAAAAGCCCATGGAAATAAGTTATCTGAAAATCTTCCTATGATCAATCATAAAGATATTGAATTATCAAAAGCTAAACCCCAAATATCACTTGATGATAAAGAGTTTGGAAAGTATTAAAAATTACTTGTAAAATATTATAGAAAGTGTTATTATTAGCCTAGATAAAGCAAGGGCGCTTTTAAGGAATTATTCCTTAAAAGCGCTTTTTTTATTGGAGGAAGCAGAAATGGTAACATACAAGAAAAATGACTTTTTAGGGTATATGTCAGAGGTGCAGAAATGCAAAAACAGTATTTCTATGCTTAATGATCAATGGGAAAATATAAAATTGCAATGTGAAATCAATTGCCCTAATCAGTCTAAAAGTCTTTTGCCTATGATGACGAATATACAGAATAATTTTATTGATCTGCAGCAAAAGCTAATTGATACATTAGTAACCGAAGCACTAAATAAAATGTCACAGAAAATCATATCAAAAGCTCAGGTTGCAATCGATATTCTTATTAGAAATCTATATGAAAGGACTGCTGATGTCGGCTTCCTTGCAACAGATGACGATATAAGAAGTTTTGTATCCTTTAAAGAAAGAAGTAAAAGTGATGAGGAATATATAATTAAACGGCTCCAGGAGTATGTTGCAAAGTATTCTGTATATGAAGAGATTGTTATTCTTGATAAGAGTTATAAAGTTATTGCAAACTTAGATCAATCGAATGAAATAAAAGGTAAGATATTATACAACGAAACTTTAGAAAAAACCCTATATTCAAATGAAAGTTTTATTGAAACTTTTGACGAAAGTCCCCTTCAACCCGATAAGAAGAAGTCTCATATATTTTCAAGAAAAATATTTGCCGAAAACTCAGAAGAAGTTGTTGGAATACTATGCCTGTGCTTCAGGTTTGAAAATGAGATGAAACAAATATTTAAGAACTTATCGACGGATTATGATGGATCTGTAATTATGATAGTAGATAACGACAATATCGTTATAGCCAGCAACGATGAAAATCAAGTCCCTGTTGGGATAAAAGTTGAATTAGTTGAAAATAGCAATAGCGGAATTGTTTATTATCGGGGCCTTGCATATATTGCAAAGACTGTTAAAACTCAAGGCTATCAGGATTATTACGGACTGGGGTGGAGAGGTCATATAATGATTCCGATTCATCTTGCATTTCGAGATAAATCAGATCTTTCGGAAATCGATTCAGAAATCACAGCAGGGCTGATGAACGAAGCAGATTCTTTCTCTGGGGCGCTCAATGAAATTATTGATAAAACTCAGGAAATAAATAATACTTTAAAGCGCATTGTTTATAACGGGCAAATCTTATCTAAAGACGATAATGGAAATGATGAGTATTCAAAACTCAAATGTATCTTAGACAAAATCGGAAAAATAGGTATAAGCACAAGTCATCTTTTCAGAAAGTCTGTTCAAAATCTATTTGCGACCGTAGTTTCAACCAGCCTTGTCGATGCCGGTTTTACCGCTTCTCTCTGCATTAATATAATGGACCGCAAATCTTTATGAAAGAGCGGATGATTGCAGATGGTGGGCTTTAAATTCTACGTTTAGGACTATTTTAGCGAAGAATAATATCACCGAAGAAGATTTGGGGAAACTGACCAAGATACTTTCTTATATAAATAGCCTGTATACCATTTACAGTAACTTATTCTTGTTTGACAAAAACGGAGAAATAATTGCAATATCAAATTCTGAATATAGTGACATTATAGGAACGTCATTGAATAACGCGTATATCCATAATATTTTATATAACACACTGGCAGAAAAATATTTTGTATCCCCGTTTGAGGCCACAACATTGTATAAAAACCGGTATACATATATTTATGGGGCGTCAATCACCGATATTAATAATGAAAAACATACTGTAGGCGGCATCGGGATTGTATTTGATAGCGAATATCAGTTTAAAACAATGCTTAAAGACGCTCTTAATTCAAATGCCAATTCCTTTGCAGTTTTTACTGATAGAAAAGGCAGTGTAATTTCTTCAACAGTTAATGAATTATCGCCGGGTAAAAAACTTGACTTATCGAACTCTAAACTTTTTCAGGTGGGAAACGGCAAGACAAAATCAGAAATACTGGTATATAATGAATGCTATTATGCGGTAGGATGTGCATGTTCTTCAAGTTACAGGGAATATAAGAAAAGTGATGGATATCAGAATGATGTATTGGCATTCGTATTTCAAAAGCTCGCTGACTGTGGGTCTAGCAGTATATATACTGCCGATAATCAAAGCGTTGAACAGTCAGATATAATGCTCAAAGAGGGAGAAACCCAGAAACTTGTTGTTTTTGAGATTAATCATCAGCCGTTTGCTTTGGATCAGTCATTAGTGCTTGAAGCGATTGATACTTCCGGTATTATAGCATTACCGGGGGTTGGCGAGATAATAAAAGGGGCAGTCCAGTTCAATGACAAATATATTGCTGTAGTCGATATGCACGCGACTTTTCATTATAATGAAGAAGGCAGCCCCGGCTCTCATTTATTGATAATAGAATTATCTGACAGTGTTCATATAGCATTAGAAGTAGATAATTTAAGCAGCGTAATCGAAATAAATAAAAGTGATATAAGGCCCGTACCTGAAATATGCTGCTCATCTTCGTTTATATCAGGAATTATATGCATACCCGGTAAAGATAATAGTACGATGCTGCTTTTAGATGCGAAAGCTTTACTTTCAAAACTTGAAGAAAACCAAAATGGATACGAATGGAATGACATTTTGCAAATAATAGGCGATCTTTCAGCAGAGAAAGACGAAAACTAATCTTTATATCCTTTAAAGCAAAAGAAGACACCATCTTTTTTGATAGTGTCTTCTTTTATTTAAGTGATCAAACCAAAATTAAGCTTATCTGCCGAACGCTTTATTTGTTCCTTTATGTTTTTTCCACATAACCCAAAGCGGACCAGCGATGCAAATAGTTGAATAGCAGCCGCTTATTGAACCTATAGCCATAGGTAACGCAAAGCTTTGTATAGATTCTATGCCATTAATAAGAGCAAGAACATAAACAATACTGATACTAATCAAAACAGCTAAGTTAGTGTTGATAGAACGTGTGATTGACTGTGTAATTGACAAGTTTGTAATTGTCTCAATCGGCTGTTTCGGCAGGTTTCTATAGTTTTCACGGATACGGTCGTATATTACTATCGTATCGTTTACTGAATAACCGATGATAGTAAGTGCAACAGCCACGAACGAATCACCTATCGGGATTTTGAAAATAACACAGGTAAAGAATACGACCAGAACGTCATGCAGAAGGGCCACAAGAGCCATAACACCGGCAGAAAGGCCGCCCATTCTGTTGAAACGATACCAAACATAAACCATAACGAGAAGACCGGAAAGAAAAATTGCGATCATACCGTTTCTGAAAAATCTTTGTCCGTAGTATGCCTCAACTATTGACGAGTCAGATAGTTTAAGCCCCGCATCAGGGAATTTGTCTTTTAATGCCTTATCAAGACCCTGCTGAACGCTAGCATCCAAACCGTTATTACCTGAAACGTTGATAATAAGACGTTTTTGGCCGGAAGCAATATCAGTAGTGGTTTGTGTTGTAACAGGCATATTTAATGCTTTTGTGGCGACATCAGATGCAGTGTTAGCGTCAACATCACCGGTATAGGTATACTTAATAAGTGATCCGCCCTTAAACTGTATGTCTAATTGGACACCATTTAGAAATATCGATATAATGCCTATAGTCATAAAAGTAAGCGAAATAATAAAATAGACCCAGCGTTTTCCGTAAAAATTAATTACTTTGTTTGAATTCATAACGTAACCCTCCGTGACATGCAGTTATATAGCCAGGGTTTGCTAAGAAATTTAAATTTGCTCAGCGAGCGAATCATCAGACGGGAGGCAGTTACGCCAGCAACGAAGTTAAATATGATACCAGTTAACAGTGTATAAGCGAATGATAAGAGGGAACCAGAACCAAATATCATTAGGATTATGGCAACAATCAAAACTGTTATATTGCCATCAAAAACTGACGAGAATGCATTTTTAAATCCTGCTGAGATTGCAGCCTGTATTGTTTTGCCGGATTTTATTTCCTCGTTTATACGTTCAGATACTATTACGTTAGCGTCAACGCCCATACCTATTGATAAGATAACACCTGCGATTCCTGTAAGGGTAAGTGTTATCTGAGGGATAGACAGTGCAAGTAACTGGCCAGCAATCTGAATTAGAAGAGAAATACAAGCAACAAATCCCGGAAGCCTATAATACAGAAGCAGTAATAAACAAATAAAGATGAAATCAATAACACCGGCTTTAACCATAACATTAAGAGCGCCTGCACCAAGTGTTGGGCTTATTGTTGAATGGTTTTTAGTTATCATAGAGAAGGGAAGTGCACCGGAATTGATTTTATCGGAAAGTTCTTTAGCAGCATCTAAGCTTTTCAGGCCGTCGATCATTGCTTCTCCGCCGGAGATCTGTTCTTTTACCTGAGCACTTTCAATCAAAGTATTATCCATGTATATGTTGATGTTTTTGCCAACAAGTTTTCCAGTAGCATCACTGAAGAGTTTAGCACCCTGATCGTCGAAGTTCAAAGTAACGACATATTGATTATTTTTTTCATCACGCTCAGCAGCGCTCTTTTTAACGTGAGATCCTTCAACTAATACGTTTCCGCTTTCATCCTTGAATGTTAGAAGAGCGGTTTGACCAAGCTCTGACATTGCTTTTTCAGGATCGAAGTCTTTTTCTTCAGCCTTCCACGGGAAACGAACTAAGATATTGCCATTATCCTTATCAATCGTTACGTCACGATCCAAAATATTTTTCTGATCAAGACGTGTTTCAATGATAGATCTAGCAGCCTCAAGCTCGTCGCTGGTTGGTTTTCTTTTAAGGTCGGCGGGTTGGAAAACTGCGTCAACGCCGCCTCTGATATCTATACCGTACCTCATATCAGGGGTTCCGGGTATTTTAAGCTCTCTTGAGCCTAAAGGAATCGTTACACCAAAAACGGCAACGTAAGACATTATTAAAGCTATTAAAAGTATTAGAAAAAATACAGGCCGTTTAGTTTTCATTTCCTCAGTCCTTTCTGATTGTTAAAATTCAACGTATGAATATTTTAAGTCATTTCGACATAAAAATACATGATAAACCATTTATTATTGGAAAATAGGCGGCGCATGGCCTCCTATAGGAATAGATATTTCCGAAACATTTTTATGCTTATTAATTCTTAAAGAGGTAAAAAGAAAAGCAGATAGTTTTATGTAAATTAAAGCAAGAATTAATGCGAAAACACAGCTAAACAATTCCTGATTATTACGGAGCAATCTGTGAAGAGGACAAAAATATTCATTTGTTATATAGGCTTCTTTTACAGGAAAGTATGAAAAAAAGGGCGTGAATTCACCAAGATGAATATCACTGCTAACAAGACTTAAATAATTATTCGTAATGTAAATGCTATTTTGACTGTAAACAATTGAGCATATGGACAAACATAAAATTATTATGGAAATTAATATGGCAAGTATTCGAAATACTTTATTTGACTGAACTTTGTATATCATACACTCACCTCTTTTTTCCATAATACTATAGCTAAAATACTACAATAATTTCTTTTTGTCAATAAAAATCGGAACTGCGGATAGTTCTTTAAAATAAATTGTATAATTTTTAAAGTTAAAAAACTAAATATTCGTTAATATTGACAATGGTTTTTAAGTATTTATAATAATATTTGACATTAATATTTAATGTATGTGTTTGACATTAAAAGGAGGTATAAATATGGATGAAACATTTTGGAAAGTAGCAGCGATTCTTATTTCTCTTCTCTCCCTTGCGGTTGCGTTCTGGCTTTATACTTGGGTGAAGTCTCAGCCTTCAACGAACAAGGATATTATGCATGTGGGAGATCTAATCAAAAAGGGTGCAAACACGTTTTTAAAACGGGAATACATTCTTTTATCACGCTTTGCCGCCGTGGCAGGTGCCCTTATTCTTATTTTTCTGCCCAAGCCAATTTGGAATGGAGACTGGACAAAAAACCTTATAATGGTACTGGCTTATTTTTGCGGGACAATTATATCTGCTCTTGCAGGAAAAATCGGGATTCAAGTCGCCACTATTGCAAATGTAAAAGCTGCTGAATCAGCGCAAAAAGGTATTAAACAATCTTTTATGACTGGATTTCGCGGCGGAGCAGTAATGGGCATGGCGGTTGTTGGGCTGAGTCTTTTAGGGGTTACTGCCATTTTAATGTTCACTAGTGATTCTTCAGCAGTATTAGGCTTTAGCTTCGGGGCCAGTTCACTTGCTTTATTTGCAAAAGCAGGAGGCGGGATTTATACAAAAACGGCCGACATAAGTGCAGACTTGGTTGGTAAAGTTGAACTTGATATTCCGGAAGACGACCCTCGTAATCCGGCTGTAATTGCTGATAATGTCGGCGATAACGTGGGCGATGTTGCTGGTATGGGCGCGGATCTTTTTGATTCAAATGTTGCATCCATGGCTGCAGCAATCGTTATTGGTTCTGCTCTTTCTCCTAAAAATGTAAGTGTAATACTTGCTTATGCCCTTATTGGCTTATTATCATCTATTGTAGGCGTTATATTTGCAAGAATGGGCAATTCCACAGATCCAACTTCTGCGCTTAATAAAAGCACATATATTACGACAGCTGTCTTTGCGGTTTTGACTGCAGCTGCAACGAACATTTTTAATTTTGAATGGCGTATTTGGGGCGCAACAGCTATTGGTCTGCTTGTAGGGGTTATAATCGGAATGGCTACAGATTACTTTACGAATGATAATAAAAAACCTGTTCGAAACACAGCAAAGGCATCTAATTCCGGAGCCGCGTTCACAATACTTTCAGGCTTTTCATACGGATTTTTAAGTGCACTGCCAGCTTTGATTGGTATTGCTTTATCCGCCCTCCTTTCATATAACTTATGCGCACCGATTGGTGAAGGGTATGGAATGTTTGGTATAGCTATGGCTGCAGTCGGAATGCTTTCAATAGTCGGAATGATCATTTCTAATGATGCTTACGGACCGATCGTTGACAATGCCAGGGGACTTGTTGAAATGGGAGGTTTAGGGGACAAAGCTCTGCGCGTTACTGATGAGCTGGATTCGGCAGGAAATACTGTAAAAGCAATGACAAAAGGTTTTGCAATAGGAGCCGCAGGGCTTACAGTTATTGCTTTGCTTGGTTCTTTTATGAGTGAGGTTAATGAGGCCGCAAAAGAAATCGGTAAGGATATCATCACAGGTTTTGATATAATGAATCCGATTGTTTTCTTTGGCTTAATGATTGGAATAGCGATCCCTGCTGTATTTTCAGCAATGCTTATTCTAGGCGTTGACAGAAATGCACAGAGAATGGTAGAAGAAATACGAAGACAATTTAGAGAAATTGTCGGGCTCAAAGAAGGAAAACCAAATGTTCATCCAGATTATGAACGCTGTATAGATATTGCTACGGTTGGTGCCTTGAAAGAACTGATTCCTGCCGGACTTATGGCCATTATTGCTACACTGGCGGTGGGATTTATAGGTGGCGTACAGGCAATAGGGGGTTATCTGACAGGAAATATTTTGAGCGGGCTTTTACTTGCTTTATTTATGTCAAACGCCGGAGGGCTCTGGGATAACTCTAAAAAATATATTGAAGCAGGCAACTGCGGAGGAAAAGGCTCGCCAGCTCATAAGGCAGCAGTGGTCGGAGATACCGTGGGTGATCCGTTCAAGGATACTGCAGGTCCGTCCCTTAACACGCAAATTACAGTTGTTTCACTTGTTTCAACACTTATGGCTACATTGTTCTTAACAATAAATATTTTCGGTTGATTTACTAAAACAAAAAACCCGCAATCAAAATGATCGCGGGTTTCAGGTTGTCGATAAACTACTTCACGCAAATGCAGACCGAGAAAAATCGTATGAGGCAAGGCGGAAAATGAGGGCGCATATTTGCTATATGCAACCGAAATTTGCCGCTTTTGACAACGCAGCAAGCAAAAATGAAACCATTTTTGAGGTCATGCGACTTTTTCGGCGGTCTGAGGCGGGAACGATCCCGCCATTATCAATATGTAACTGCCGTTACTTCATATCCGACACTTTGTCTCCATAATTCGAATGAATCACGTTTTCTAGCTGCTCAAGATCGTTTTTCAGAGTGGCAAGCGTATTGTATGCGATTATAAAAATAAGGCAGGGCCAAGCCCTGCCTTATTTTCGGATTATTCAATCAGTCGTTCGTCTGATTTTCATTAAATGTAAGCTTCAGATTGTCCGCGTCAAGCGTAGCATGAATGCCGATCGGCAGAATTGCCCCGTTTACCCCATGCCCGAAATCGTGGCAGTATACAACGGGGATCTGATATTTATCTGCAAGTCTTTGTAGGATCGCCATATAATCCGGATAGTCGTCTGTCGAATATTCCCCGACAAGGATGCCGGTTACATGGTCCAACAGGCCGCTTTGCTCGATATGCGAAAAATATCTGCTCGCCGGGGAAGGCAGATTGAAGCGGGCATTTTCTTCGATGCAAAGAATATACTTCTGATCCTTGTCATACGGAAAATACTCAGTGTTCTGAAGCAGAGCGAAATTCAGCAGATAGCCGCCGATTATTACACCGTCTGCCTTTCCGCCGCGCAGAGCTTTCCATTCGCTGTTCGGAGTAAACGTCTTGACATTGCCGTTTACAATCATATCCTCAAAGCACTGATAGTTGTATGGTTTTGGATTGCTGAAAATCCTCGTAAACGAAGATCCGTAATAAGTCACAATACCTGAGCGTGCATATAAAGCATCCAGAAGAGAGGTGCTGTCACTGTAGCTGCATATAATTTTCGGATGCTCCCTTGCCGCTTCAAAATCGATATATGGCAGCGTTTCATTGCTGACTTCACCGCCCCCGAAGAATATTGCATTAACGGAATCGTCCGCGATCAGATCATTGAAATCGTCTGCGCGTTCCTGCGGAGTCGCCGCATAACCGTTTGTAAATTTAAAAATATTTTCCGGCAGTTTCAATTTGTATCCCTGGGCGATCGCGGTATCAATCGCTGTCTGGATGCTCGTCGGCTTCAAGCCGTTGCAGGGCGCGATAACGCCGATTGTATCGCCGGGTTTTAACTTGTTCGGCTTGACAATATCGAGCTTACCGGGAGCAGGCTGGTTCGTCACCGTCACGCCGGACCCCGCTTTTAAGCCTTCGGTTTCATAAGCCAGCAAGGCCTTTGTGCCTGTCGTTTGGATATCGCAGTTTTTACCGCTGACCGTCACGGATGTAAGAGCGCCGTCGCCCGAAATCTGCATATTTTCTGCGGCAGCTTTCACAAAGGCAACTTCCGCGCCTTTCCGCACATCTATGTTCGTGCCGATTGCTGCGGTTTTAACCAGAATATTGTCAATCTTTGTGTTTTCGCCTGCTACAAAATGTGAATCTCCGGCTTCAATATACATTGTGGAGATTTGCGCATTTTGCGCAGTTACAGTGCTTTCCGCCGCTTTTACTGTCAATGTGGGAATTTTGCCGGAGAGGGTAACATTTTGGGACCCGCGTCCAATCACTAAAGAACCTACTTGTGCGCCATCCTCGAATGCAATATCGGCGTCGCCCTCAATTTTTAAAACAGTCACGGCGTTCAGTACGCATGCGCCGCTGATATTCACCGAGTCCTTGCCGCCGCGAATCACTGTATTGCCCTCAACCGTTACATTATTTAACGTCACTTTGCCATCTCCTATACCATCTGCAAGAATCAGGTCACCCTTAATCGTCATATTTTCCAGCGTTACATCCGGTGCATTTACAACCAGAGTTTTATCAATATCTCCCGAATAGGTCCCGGACTTTTGATCAATATCTCCAATCGCCGAGTCCAGAATTTCTACTGTCTCCGCCCTTGTGATGTAAGCGCCGGGATTGAAATTGCCGTCGCTGCCATTGACATATCCCCGAGCCTTCATCGCGTTAACGTAACCATCAGCCCAATATGATACATTTTTGTTGTCGGCGAACTTTGGTTCATTCGTGTAAGTTTCCGTCAAGCCGAGCGCCCGGCCCAGCATTACGGCAGCCTCTTCACGCGTTATGTTGTCATTCGGCCTGATCTGCCCGGATGCGCCCTGTATTACACCCGCGGCGCTGGCTTTCAGCATGGAATCCGCATAACAGTCCTGCCCCAGGTCGGTAAAGGTGTTATCCGCTTTGACCTGATATTTCATAATGCGGTCTATCATGACCGCCATTTCTCCACGAGTTAGCTTGTCGTCAGGACGAAAATCCTCTCCCGATCCACCGATTATACCGCGATCGCTCCATCTTTCCACGGCTACCTTTGCCCAATGTGTGTTCATGTCATCATAGCCTGTGGCGAAAGAACGAGTTCCTGTTACTGTACACAGTATGGATACAGTCAACAGCAGAGATAATAGTCGTTTAGTAAACATCTTTCACATCTCCCAACTATTTAAATTTGTTAGATCAATCCAGAATAGATTTGTGCACGAGTTTGAACTTGTGTACAAAAAGTGCTACGAAACCTGCCATTTCTCTAACTTCTCTGCAAGTAACGGCCGTCGCCGTTCCGTCAGCTATAACCACGCATCCGGGTAAACACCCACCGGGAAATCGCGGTATATTTCATGTCAAGCCTCCTTCACTTTTTTCTATATATTAGCACATGGGGATAGAAAAGTAAATACTACCTATAATGGATACTATAATTATTATGGTATAATGAATTGCAACTCAAAGGGGGAACACAATGGACTTTTTACAGGATTTTCGCGGTATTATTACCAAACGTCTCTCCGTGATGGGCTGGAAACCGGCGGTGATCTGCTGTCTCTTTATGCTCAGTTGAAGCATGATGAGCCGAATACGCTGTGCGCATACGGCATAAATGCGCGTGTATCGGGCAGAGCATTGCGGGTTTTATGTATTTTAAAGGCTTTCCACCATTCTGTAACCTACGCCAACTTCTGTTAAAATATATTTCGGTTCAGCAGGATTCTTTTCAATTTTCCTTCTGATATTTGCCATGTTAACCCGAAGCGCATTATCCTCGTTTGTATAAGGCCCCCAGATTTCCTTTGTAATATAGTCAAGTGTGAGAACTTTGCCTGTGTTTTTAGATAAAAGTAATATGATTTTGTACTCAACGGGGGTAAGGTGCACCTCTTTCCCGTCAACTGTAACTACCCTTTTTACAGTATTCACAACAAGGTTCCCTATACTTATGACATCAGATTCCGAATTGCTGACAAATGTTTTTCTTCTGTGTCTTAAGGCTGTCCTAATTCGCGCAAGTAATTCAGAAGTACCGAATGGTTTTGTGACATAATCGTCAGCACCAAGATCGAGTGCCTTAACTTTTTCATGTTCGTCCCACCGAGCGGAGACTACAATAACAGGTATTTCCGATTTCTCCCTTATTTTTTTAAGAACCTCGATACCGTCTATATCTGGCAAACCCAAATCTAAGAGTATTATGTCAGGGTGAAACGACGAGGTCATTAGCAGACCTTTTTCACCATTTTCAGCTTCAATAACTTTATAATTATTTGATGTTAAAATTGCAGAAATAAAATTAACGATGCTGCTTTCATCTTCAACAATTAAAACAGTATTATTCATTAAACTTATTCTCCTCTATCGGAAGTATAAATCTGAATATCGCGCCAGAGCCAGCTTTGTTTTCAGCCTCGATTTTTCCTCCATGTGCTGTAACTATGGTCCTACATATCGAAAGGCCTATACCCATACCACGGGTTGAGTCAGGATTGTTTTTAGCTGTATAACCCTCAAAAATATATGGCAAATCCTGCTCTGAAATCCCTTTTCCGCTGTCTGAGACTTGAAAAACGGCCGAGTTACCTGATTTACTAACAGTTAATTCAATCATAGAATTTTCAGGAGTGTGTTTAATAGCGTTTTCTAAAAGATTTATGATGACCTGCTCGATTAAAGTCCCATCCATAGGGACGATAAGAAGATCATCTGGGACAGACACTTTTATATTGCAGTCTTTAAATTTACTTTTTACTCTTAATACTGATTCTGCAACTATTTCTTCTACGGCCTCAGGCGATTTTTTGACATTCATTGAAGATTCATTAATCCTAGTAACCGAAAGAAGATTTTCAACCATTCTTATAAGCCACTGTGAATCCTCTTTTATACCGCTTACAAGTTTATTATGCGTTTGCAGACCGATATCTTTATTCTCTAGAATGGCTGAGCTTGCCCCCAAAATAGCAGTTAGAGGGGTTCGCAAGTCGTGGGATATTGCACGAAGCAAATTACTTCTCATTTTTTCCTTTTCTGACTCGATTATTATAGTTCTTTGTTCATCCGATAAATGTTGTCTTTCAAGAGCCATTGCAACTAATGATGAGATTACTCTTAAATAAACACTATTTTCATGGCTGAGTTTTAATCCATTCAAACATGATATCCCAAACACGCCTAAAACGTTTCCCTGCGATAATATTGGCATGTATAATGCTTGTGCAGAGGTGAAAGCATCGGTGCCCGCCCCTGCGCGTTTTTTATTCATAAAGATCCAGTGCACAGCCTTTTTTTCTTCATCAGAGTTTAAAAGGGCAGATGCGTCTGGGTCTTTTTCCGACTGTGTAAGAATTCCTTTTCCGCCATTTTCGGGGTCGCTGGAATAAAACACCACTGAACGATCGAATAATTTGCTAATATAATCATTTGTTAAGTTTATTATATTTTCTAACCCTCTTGTTGCAAGAAGTTTTTTGTTTATTTCATAGAGACCCTCGGTTTTTCTTTCTCTGGAAACGGCATTTTTAGCCTGAGCTTTCATTCGAAGCATTAAAGCGCTTGTTATAAACGCCACTAAAAGCATAATTAGCAAGGTTAAAGGGTATCCCTGCTGAGTAATATTAAAAGTATAATAGGGTTTTATAAATAAAAAGTTTAAAAGTAGTACACTTAGTAAAGACACAATTACACCGTAGATATAACCAGAAGTAATTCTCGAGACAATTAATACAGAAAGGATATAAAGCAGCATTACATTTTGATCGCCCAGTCCAATCTCTCTTAAAGCCAAGGATAACAGTGTTGTAATAACTAGTGTTACAACTGTTTTAAATGTATCGATCCAAGAAAAATACAGGTTTTTCAGCAAATTTGATAACTTTGTTTTTCTATAAGTTTTAATACTGTTATCTGGTAAAATATAAATTTCTATGTCAGACAGCAGTAATAGAAGCTTGTCCTCTAAATTTTTTTCAAAAAAATTAATTATGTTTTTTCTTTTTCTGCTTTTGCCAATAACAATATTAGTTATTCCGGTAAGTTTAGCATACTCAGCTATTGTAGCGGCGACATCATAGCCCGGGAGTACCGTGATTTGACCGCCGAGCTTTGCCGCAAGCTCTAGATTTTTTTGAATATTATCATTATCCTGTTTTGAATAATATTCTTCACCTGGAGTTTCAACAAAAAGAACAGTCCAAGGGGAGCTGAATGCCTCGGCGGCTCTTGCGGCCCATTGTATACATTTAGCAGAAGAAGGGGAAGGCCCTATACATACTAGAAACCTGGAATTAACGTTCTTATTCGAAGCTCTATTTGTTTGTTCATTATCATAACTCTCCACTGCTAATCACCACTTACATATTATAATTGTAATATAACACAAATACCTTTTAATGGGTATATTTATTTGAATCATTATTTAAATTTTTATTGACAAAGTCTATTTGAAAATATATTATAAAAATGGAAATATTTTCAACAGGAGGTATCTATGACCATATTTAATTTTCTAAAAAAGAATGACGCTGATAAAGTTTTTAATGTCAGATACATACCTGAAAATTCAAGAGTAAGAAAGCCGCAAAATATCAAATTAAGTTTTTCACCAGATCATAAGTCCTTTTTGATAAACGGGAAAAAAGAAGTTTTAATAAGCTCAGTATATGTGCAAGGTATGAGCAGCGATTATATGTACCATAAAGTTTTGATTTCCGGCAATATGTTTTGGATTAAACCAAATGAATTTTATGAGTTTATGCAGATAGTTAATAATAATGCCAAACCTCAAAATAATGTTCAAACGGGCTAAGGAGGATATCATAATGTCTATAAATATATTAGATCCTAAATGTAATACTTCGCTTATAAGCAAATTTGATCCTGAGAATACTGATAAATATATTCGTAAAGCTCTCAATTTTGTTAAATGCCCGGGACCTTGGATTTACTGCAATCACCCAGAGAACATTATAGAAGCAGCTCTCGCTGATAATAATTTTTATTTAAATCAGCAAAATATAACATCGGGTGAATCACAGTTATTTGCATCTTACATCAATAAAACTGGCGAGCCTATTATGTTCGGAGTTCAAATATATAATCCTAATGCATCGCAAATCACGATAACAAAAACGAACTACGGCTTTAGGTGTTCAGATGAATACTCATGGGAGGATGTCCAGGGAGGAAGCTGGACAGACTTTTTTAATTCATGTGAAACTACATACGCGATACCCTCTGGCGGGAACATATGGATATTAGACGAATGTATACCTACAGGCGCCTTTTTTACTTATAATTTACGTTTTATAGCCGACTCTAACGCAATAATAACTATATATGCTTATAAGGATAAGTCAAAGATAACTGGTAATGCAGTATATTATCTAGGCAATATAGCTACTGACGGATCAACATACTCTGGTCTTGGAGAAAGCTATTTTTTAAATTGCAGTTTTGATATCAATATAAGTTCTTTATTAAATAAAGGCTTATGCTCTTTAATCGGAAAGGTTTTGACAAATACAAATGAAATCATTTCGATTGTTCAGCCATCTCCTGCACCTATTGCAAGCGAAACGTCACCTTCACCCTATAATAATTTAGGGAATTGGGGCGCCCAAACGCTTTTTAATGTTTGTATTAATAATGATACGTCATTTAATAAAACAATAAACGGCTATGTCGCTTGTAATCCATTAGGAGCAACGCCGGTAATTCAATCCGGGTGTGTAGTCAGATATAAGTCGCTGGAATGCAGTGACGGTCAGAATGTTCAAAGATGGAATTTTTATTCGCATAATATTTGCCCAGGTGATTCTGTGCAAATTGATTTCCAGTATATAACCGGGACCAACAGTTGTACTCCGGTATACCTAATGTGGACGGCGGTATAGATTAAGTATTGATGCTAAATAAAGATTTTTTATTCAGTTTTTTATAATCAGAGATAATTATTAAAATCAAAAAATAGAATAGCGTAAATAATGTAATATGTATCAGAAGAGCCGATACTTTCGAACAAATCATATTTTTTATAAAATATGATATCAAACAGGTAATGTTAAATGAGCCTATTATACTAAAGACTGATTTTAAAATATTTTTTATGCTTATTCTAAAATCAGTAACCTTTATAAGCCGGTTGCAGCTTAATGAGAAGTTTAGTGCTCTTGCAAAAATAATTGTAAAAATGTATCCGTTTAAAGCATATCGCGGAAGCAGGAAATATATTAAAATAACGCTTATAAAGGATTCAAAGCTGTTGTAATACATTGTCCTTACCTGCTCGCCGATACCCTTTAGGACCCCATCAACAAGGGTATCGAGATACATAAGGGGCACTAATGGAGACAGTATACGCATCAAATATGCCGTGCTGTTGTTGTTATATATAACTGAGCTGAGCTCACCAGAATAAAATAAAAAGACACTCATTATACATAAAGATGCAATCATACCTAAATTAAATAATTTCGTTGTTATGCTGTTTATCCGGTCAGTTTTGCCCTGAACCTTACATTCCGCTAGTTCCGGGACGATCAAATCGGAAAGGGTATAAAATAATACCGATGGGTACATGATAACCGGCATAGCCATGCCATTCACAGTGCCATAAGCGGAGAGTGCCGATTCACTTGAAGCCCCGCTTTTTTTAAATCCGTATGGAATTAAAAGTTGCTGTACTGTGCGCATGCCTGACGAAATATATGCGCCTAATGCAACGGGCATCGCGATTTTTATCATACGGGATAAAAGTTTACTTGAGCGTTTGATTTCTTGATATCTTCTAACGTCAAAATAAAAAAGTAATAAAAGAAATAAAAATGATGTCAATTCTCCGGCACAAGATCCTATAACTATTGCGATACAGGCACCTTCAATACTATTAGGCGAAAAAACTGTAAAGCAGGCTATAGTAACGCCAATTGATATGAGCTGTTCAAATATTTGAACAACAGCTGTTTTGGCAACCCTGCGGACAGCAGTGAAATAACCGCTTAGCACAGAAGAAATTGCGATAAGAGGCAGGCTAAAGGCTAAAATTTTTAATGAAGATACTGTTCGTAAGTCGTTTAGTAAATTTTTGCCGATAAAGCCTGCACTAAAAAATAAAATTACCGATGCTGTTATTCCAAATCCGGACGCATATGTAAAACATATTCTCAGCGCTTTTTTTGCCTGGGAGCGCTTATTCTTGCCTAATTCTTCTGCGACTAATCTTGTTGTCGCAAGACGCACACCGGATATTGAAAATGTAATTGCAAAAGAATATATAGATGTTATAAGTTGAAAAAGTCCTATACCCATTGGACCTATTTTATTTGAAATGTAGACTTGAAACGAAATTCCAACCGTTCGTATGATTAACGAAGTTGCTGAAACGATTATTACATTTATTAATAATAATTTAACTTTCTTCATCATACACCTCTATCATTCCGTACGATAGAGTATATGCTTTACATATATTAAATTATTTTAAATGTAATATATAAAAAGATACCAGCCGAAGCTGGTATCTCAGACTTGAAAAAGTACACGCACCGCAAAAGCGATTACATATAGGTGTAAGACAAAAAGAAAGTATGGAGTTTTTACGCAAAACCTTCAGGTTACGGTTTGTAAACGCAAAATGGCGCAAGCACCCCCGTACCGGGGCACTTTTGCTTACTTCAGAACAAGCGCCCTGCTGTATCTGCATACAGCGACGAGCGCCTGTTCTTCGTCTGCGTGTCCTTTTTCGGTAAGTTTAAATACCAGCCGAAGCTGGTATTTAATTACTTGTATTTTCTTGTATTCTGGTTATTTTAATTTCGACACGCCTGTTAGCTGAGCGGCCTTCTTCGGTATTATTACTTTTTATGGGTACATAATGAGAAAATCCGCCTATTGACATTTTTTCTACCGGAAGATTACAACTTTCAGATAAATATTTTAAAACCGCTATCGCACGATCGGCGGATAACTGCCATGAAAAATAATTATCATCTTTTATAAAAACATCAGCTGTATGACCGTCAACTTCTATGTGGTCGATTATTGGTTTGATGCTTTGTAAAGTACTGCCGAGTTTTTGAAGAACAGGCAAAGCAGCAGGTTTCATTCTCGAACTGTCACCGTAAAATAAAACACTATCCTTAAAACGCATGTTGATACTGCTTTCTGTTTTTTCAAGATCAACGCCGCTTTGTCCCACTTTTTCCTTTAATTCGTTATATGTCTGATCGAATTTATCTGAGGGGGTCTGCGAATTCCCATTCTGACCTGTTCCTGCTTGGTTCTGCTGCCCGTTTTTACCCAGACCTTCATCGTTGCTTTTTGTCTTATCGCTCGTGTTGGAAGTTGCAAACATTCCGTTTCGCTCTATGTAGGCAGTGCCCGTAAACGGCATTCCGCCACCAAGAACCCTACCCAGTTCCTCAGCCATTGTACTGTATTTTCCGGCATCAAGGTTACTCATTGAATATAATACAATAAACAGTGCAAGTAGAAGCGTGATCATATCTGAATAGGTAAGAAGCCATCTTTCGCTATTTTCCTTTTCGACCTCCTGGTTTGGATCTGTCATTTCTCAACTTCCCCCTTTGGTTTTGTTGAGTTTTTAATAACGTATGCCTCAAGTCTTTCACGCAAAATTTTCGGGTTTTCTCCGTTACGGATTCCAAGAATACCCTCAATTATCATTTCCTTCTCCATTTTATATGATTTTATCTGTAATTTTAGCTTTGAGGCGATTGGAATATAGATGAGGTTAGCAAAAGATACGCCGTAAAACGTAGCTATGAAAGCAGTAGCTATAGAGGCGGCAAGTTCATCTGCTGCCCCCATGTTAGACAGGACGTGTATTAGCCCCATAACTGTACCGATAACACCCATCGTTGGGGAAAAACCACCTGCGGATTCAAAAATGGATGCATCATTTCTTTTGCTTTGCTCGGCAACATATATTTCAGTTTCAAGCATGTTATGTATTTCCTGAGCGCCGACACCATCAATAACCATTGTGATTCCTCTTTTTAGGAGGGGGTCAATTGGTTCCTGCTGATTATCACTAATCATTGGCTCAAGGCTTAAAAGACCTTCTCTTCGTGCCTGTTCAGACATGGCAACAAGAGTATTTATCTCCTGTTCGGTGTTAAGAGTACTTTTTTTCATGGCTTGCATAAATAATTTTGGTATCTTTTTTATATCGTCGATCCTGTATGATAAAAATACCGCGCCAAGCGTTCCGCCAAAAACAGTGATAAAAGGACTTGGGAGTACTAAAGATGACAGATTTCCGCCTTCCATCAAAAAAGCAATTATCAATGCTCCAAGTCCTGTAATTAAACCTATGATACTAGAAATATCCACTTAATATCAATTCCTTCCGTCGCTTTTATTAATTTACAAGCAGGCGGCAGCTTACTGCAATCAAAATTGCTATAACTTGCTGTCATATATTTTATCATATAGTATACTCTGCAATATATAAGTCGAAAAGAATAATGTAAAAATTAAGTCTTTTTTGTAATTTTATATATTTTTTTGGGCTAGCAAATCCTGGGCAGACCTTCACCCATCAGTGGCTCAATTATTCTTGTGCCGCCTGAACGAGTCTTTATAGTGACTTCCGGGGGTGCAGATTTAACAGTTCCGATCATCTTCGCATTTTTGCCGTATTTTGATGCTTTTATTATATTCAAAGCTTTATCCGCATCGTAGGTGGGTACGAATACGACCATTTTTCCCTCGTTTCCCATATACAGAGGATCTAACCCAAGAATATTGCAAAACCCTTCGACCTGTTCATCTGCTATTTTCAAGTCGGGAAATAAATCTATATTAACGCAAGACGACAATGCGATTTCGTTTAATACTGTGGCAAGCCCGCCGCGGGTTATATCACGCATAGCGTGAATATGGATTTTATTTTCTATTAGCCCGTTAACCATATCGCATAACGGGGCGCAATCACTTTCTATTGTATTTTCAATTCCCATACGCTTCGACATGATACAGGCATGATGATTTCCAAGGTATCCGCTTATTATCACCGTATCATTGGGAACAACATTTTTGGCGCTTACATCAACTTCGTCATTTATTAATCCTATTCCGGAAGTATTGATATATAAGCCGCCTTTACCTTCTATTACTTTTGTATCGCCCGCGACAACAATAACGCCGGCTTCTTTGGCTGTAAGCTGCATCGATCTTACAACTTTTAGAAGAAGATCAGTATCTAGTCCTTCTTCTAAAATAAAGCCTGCCGACAGATATTTAGGAATGGCGCCGCGCATAAGAAGATCGTTTACCGTCCCGCAGACAGCTAGGCGTCCAATATCTCCACCGGAAAAAAACAGCGGGTTTACCACGAATGAATCTGTGGTGAATGCGATTTTATCAGATGGGATTGGTAATACCGCAGAATCCTGCATTTCATTTAATATGCTATTAGAAAAATATCTTTCAAATATATCATGGATTAGCTCGGCAGAAAGTTTGCCGCCGCCGCCATGTGCGGTTGTAATTTTCATTTTATCACCTGTTTTTTGATTGATTATGAAACCATATACCGCAGGTTCCTTCGCTTGATACCATGCAGGGACCTACAGGAGTAAGCGGTGTGCAATTGGTTTTAAAAAGCGGACAGTCATGGGGGCTGGCCTGTCCTATTATTACTTTGCCGCATAAGCAGTTTGCAGGTTCGGCAGCTAAGTAATCATTTTTGCTGCCTGCATCAAATTCTCGATATTCTTCAGATAAGAAATATCCCGAATCGTTTATATTACCGAGTCCTCGCCATAAAGATTCACTTAACTCAAAATATTTTGAAATCTTTTGTTTAGCATCAGTATTGCCATTCTTGGAGACGGCATTGGTATAAAGATTATGCACTTCATTAGTTTTATTGTTAGACTGCATAATTAAATCATAGATGGCGGCAACGATATGTTCAAAGCTAAAACCACTGACAGCAAGGGGAATATGGTATTTTTCGCAGAGAGGCTTATAGACATCGGCACCGATAATAGTGCTTACATGCCCGGGCCCTATAAATCCGTTGATTTTTTGACTGTTATCACAAATCCAATATAAAGCCGGCATAAGAGCCTTTATTGAAGTTAAAAATTTTACGTTCATAAGATTCTTTTCAACTATTTGGTCTAGCATCAGAGCGTATATGGGAAGGGTGGTCTCAAATCCGACTGCTGCAACTATATATGTCTTTTCGGGGTTTGATTCTGCCCAATATATTACGTCCATCGGAGAATACATAATATTAATTTTTCCGCCTGATGCTTTGACTCTTGACAGAGAAGTTTTGCTTCCCGGCACACGTACCATATCTCCAAAGGTACATAATATATTGTTTTCCCGTAACGAAAGCTGTGCCGCATAATCTATATAGCCGGATGGGGTGACGCATACAGGGCAGCCGGGGCCTGATATTAATTTAATGTTCGGAGGCAGAATTTCGTGTATACCGTATTCGAAAATACTTCTTGTATGTGTGCCGCAAACCTCCATAAAAGTTAGAGGCGGACCGTTATAACTTTTAATTTCATTGATATAATCATCAATTGTTTTCATTTACGACCTCGTCTAATAAAGAAAAAAGCTCAGTCAACTCGTCTTTTTCGTCATTTCTTAGAACTGAAATTGCACATCCGGCATGGATAAGCAAAAAGTCGCCTAATTTTGCGTTTACTACGCCAAGTTCTACGGGCAGGATATTGCCGTTGACGTCAACTTTTCCGTGTTTTCCGTCTATTTCAATAAGTTTACCTGGCACTGCAATGCACATAATTATTTCTCCTTTGCTGATGCTGTCGCCAGACCTATATAAGCCTGACCGAGAGATATACCGCCGTCCCCAGGTGGCACGATGGCATTTGTATATACTTTAAAGCCGTCTTTTTGTAATAGTGAGAAGGAACCTGACAAAATGATACGATTTTGAAATACGCCGCCGCTTAATGCAACAGTATTTATGTCGTATTTTTCTCTAAGTATTTTACACATGTCAAGAATGAGCTGACAAACAGTAGAGTGGAAGCGTAACGCAATAAAACCAGCTTCCTCACCCTCTTCTTTAGCTTTCATTATAGAACGCAGGCATGGGGACAGGTCAGCAATAAACATTTCGTTTTCACTGTTTATATTAAAAGGATATGGTGTAGGTTCAGAACTTATATTCATACACTTTGCTGCTGCATTTTCAAGCTCGATTGCACACTGACCTTCATAGCCTGATTCATGACATATGCCGAGGATTGAACTTACGGCATCGAATACGCGCCCCATGCTTGACGACATAATAGTGTTAATATCGCTGTTCAAAGCGGCTCGCACAAGTTTTTCCCGGGCATTATCGGACTGCGGGGCAAGTCCTGCGTCGCTCAAAAGGCACAAGGCTGATTTCCAGCCCTGTTTTATTGAATCGTCTGAGCCAATAAATTTAACAGACTTAAGATGTCCTACCCTTGTAAAGCTCGCAGGGGATGCAATAAGAAATTCGCCGCCCCAGATAGTTCCGTCAGTTCCATATCCGGTTCCGTCAAAAGCCACACCGATTATACTGCTTGTAATATTATTTTCTGCCATTACTGAAGCTATGTGAGCGAAGTGATGCTGCACTTTTATAACCGGTAAGCCAGCAGTTAGCGCGTATTTTGTTGATTCATATAGTGGATGCAGATCACATACAGCTAGCGTTGGAGAAATGCCAAGCAGTTTTTGCATGTCGTCAATGGTATCTTTATAAACTGAAATCGTTTCGCGGCTGTCTAGATCACCAATTTCAGTGCTTGGATAGATTAACGAGCCAAAAGAAAGAGAGGTTGTATTTTTTTGCTGTGACCCGCAGGCGAGTATTGAAATCCGATTATTTAAAGAAGTTTTTATAGGAAGAGGAACATAGCCTCTGGCTCTGCGGATTAACTGTGTGTGCCCGTCAATAACGGCAGCGACTGAATCATCGACACGGCGAAGAATGCAGCGGTCATGGCTTATAACCCCGTCTAAAAGGTTATTATCAATAAAGAATTTCTTTATTTCATCATCATCTTTTATTATCGGTAAAGTTGTGCTGTTTGCGCTGGTCATTATAAGAGGGCCGGTTTTTGATAGGATAAGGTGATGAAGGGGGGTATAAGGCAAAAAAGCGCCTAAAAATCTGCTGCTGCCATACACTCTTTCAGAAAAATCTGTATCTTTTCTTTCTAATAGAACTATAGGTTTTTCACGCGATAACAAAAGGGCTGACTCTGCTTTGTTTATAAAGCAGAGTTTTTCTATTTCTTCAATTGAAGGGAACATTATAGCAAAAGGCTTCTCTTCCCGACCTTTAAGAAGCCTGAGATTGTTTACAGTCTTATCCTCATAGGGGCTGCACGCCAGATGATAGCCGCCTATACCCTTAACAGCGATTATGCCGCCGTTCATAATAGTTTTTACTGCACGTTCTAAAGCATCATAGCCTTCGACAGTTAATGCTCTATCAAAAAAGGTCAAAACTGGACCGCATTTATTGCAGCAGACAGTTTGCGCATGGCATCTTCTATCGGCGGTATCTTTATACTGAAAGTCGCAAAGGCCGCAAAGCGGAAATTCACCCATAGTGGTATTGCCTCTGTCATAAGGCAGTTTGTTAATGATAGTAAATCGTGGGCCGCAGTTTGTGCAGCTTATAAAAGGGTTTAAGTAACGCGGATCGTCTTTTGCAAAAAGCTCTCTCAGGCAGTCACCACAAATTGATATATCAGGTGAGGGCATTGCCAAGTTAAATTTGCCCTCTGTGCTCTTAATTATCTTAAAATCTTCAAAGCAAACTTCATCTTGTTCTATTGGACTAATGTCAAATATAATTATTTTTGATCCTGCCGGGGGGCTGTTTCTTATATTATTTAAAAATAGCAGCAGGTCTTCTTTACTACCAGCTGCCTCAATATAAACATTGTCGCTTTCGTTTTTTACAAAACCTTTAATATTATAAAAGCTGGCAAGTCTTGCTGTAAAAGGGCGGAATCCAACGCCTTGAACCACGCCCTCGATCCGAGCTGTAACAAAATAGTTTAAATCCTTTTTTTCAGCCATGAACAGACCTCGTTAAAACCTTCTCCAGTTTTGCATGAGACCTCAAAGATAGGAACCTCTTTATTTAGAGCCCTTATACCCCGTTTATAGTATTCAACATCGAAATCTACGTAAGGAAGCAAATCTATCTTATTTAATAGGATAATACCTGCTTTTTCAAAGGCAAGAGGATATTTGTACGGTTTATCCGCGCCTTCGGTCACTGATGAAATAAGCATTTTTATATTTTCACCTATATTGAATTCAGCAGGACACACAAGATTGCCTATGTTTTCTATAAAAAGCATGCCTTTTTGAAGAGGCTCAAGCTTTTTTATTGTATTATCAATTACATTAGCATCAAGATGACAAGCGCCGCCGGTATTGATTTGTACGCTTGTTATTCCAAGAGATTTCAACTTTGCAGTATCGATGTCAGATTCTATGTCACCCTCGATGACATATGTTTTAACGCCTTCAAGCTCTTTAATAATTTGTATCAAGCTTGAAGTTTTGCCTATTCCGGGGGCACCCATGATATTTACGGTATAAACGTTATTTTCCGAAAGCTTTTTAAAAATACCATCTGCAATTCGATCGTTTTCAGAATATATGCTTTCCAACACTTCGACATTTTTTTTAGCCATTATATATTCCTTTATAATTCAAGTTCTACGCTTTCAACGTAAAATTCTTTTCCTATTTCAGTTGGATTCCCAAGAGCGCCGCATGCCGGGCATTCAAAAGAAAACCGCGGGCGGATGAAATTCTTCCCGCAGTTTGGGCAGTACATCTCAGGTTTGATTGATTTTACTTCAAGTTCTGCACCTTCGGCAGGCGTCCCTAAAGCAATTAAATCAAAATACATTTGGACGGATTCCGTTATTATCCCGGACGATTCGCCCACAACGATAATTACTTTAGAAACGTTTTTAGCATTATTTTTCCTTGCTGTATCCGATGCTATTGTTACTATCCGCTCGGTTAGGGAGTATTCATGCATATTTACTGCTGACTTTCAGCCGACTTAGTGAATTTGTCTACTGACTTGATCGTCGCAGGTGCTGTGTATGTGTTTTTCATAACAAGGCACTTTTTAGGGCATGCCTCGACACAGGCATTACAGGTCACACAGCGAAAACGGTCAATAGACCACTGTTTATCATTTCTCGAAACCTCGATTGCATTTGCGGGGCATTTTTTAGAGCATAGTCCGCAGAAAATGCAGCTTTCAATATCATTTTGTATAGAGCCGCGAGTGCTTAAATAATACTCGCGCTTCTTAAAAGGATACATGCCGGTGGCAGGCTTGGAGAATAAACTTCTTAATACAATTTTTGCAATATGAAAAACTGACATGGGATCACCTTTCTGTACAGCTAATACAAGGATCAATTGTTAACACCAAAATCGGAACGTCAGCAAGATCACAGCCTTTTAATACTTTAACTAAAGCAGGCAGATTTGCAAGCGTTGGGGTTCGAACACGAACACGATCTAAGAATTTAGTGCCGTTTGCTTTGACATAATATATAACTTCTCCGCGCGGCTGCTCAAGACGAGCGAAATACTCTCCGTCAGGATTTCCTTTGAACGGCGTATCTATTGTGCCCTGCGGCAATTTCTTAACAGCTTGTCTTATCAGGTCTATAGACTGGAAAATCTCTCTTATACGGACTTTGCACCGGGCCATACTATCGCCGTTTTTTTCAACGATAGGATCAAAATCAAGCTGACCATACGCGGCGTAATTAAGCTTGCGCATATCCTGACTAACACCGCTTGCACGCAGCATAGGACCGACGGCACCAGTTGAGATTGCGTCTTCAGTTGACAAAACCCCTACGCCCTCCAAACGGTGGCGAACGGTGACACTTTCAATGAACACAGAGGATATTTCCTTGATCTGCGGCTCTAAATCATTAAGAATATCAAGGATTTTAGTTAACATTGCCTCGTCAAGATCTCTCTTCACTCCGCCTATTTTAACTGCTGAAAAGATTACGCGACCGCCTGTGATTTCCTCCATGATGTCAAGAATCTGTTCACGGAGTTTCCAGGTGTGCATAAACAGGCTTTCAAATCCAAAAGCGTCTGCGCAAAGACCTAACCAAAGCAGGTGACTGTGAATCCTTGAAAATTCAGCGCCGATTACTCTTAGATAAAGGGCCCTTTCAGGAACCTCTATACCCATGATATTTTCAATTGCCTGGCAATATCCCATACCATGCATGTAACTGCATATTCCGCAGACGCGTTCGGCAACGTAAGTATAGGCATTGAAATCTTTCTTTTTGACAAGCATCTCAAGCCCGCGGTGTACAAAGCCGATTGAAGGAAGGACGTCAACGACTTTTTCATCTTCCATTACAAGGTTTAAATGTATAGGTTCCGGCAAAACAGGATGCTGAGGACCAAAGGGAATGACCATTCTTTCGGACATTAGAGTATTTCCTCCTGTTTCTCGGGATTTAAAGCAAAGGGTGCTGAAACTGCGGTTTTATATAATTTTCCTTTAAAATCAATAGGCATATCTGTGACATTTATTCCAAAAAGTTCGGCAATTTCATTTTCATAAATAAATGCACAGTCATATACTGATTGAATGCTGGGGACAGACTCGCCGCGTTTGGACAACAATCTTAGATTTATGAATTCATAATTTTTATCGAAAGTATAATTTATCTGTATTTCGGTTTCGGTTTCTGTGCAGCCAATCTGCACAAGGCGATAACCTTTCTCCTTAAGCGTCGCACACTTTGATAAGAGCGTGTCCAGATCTATTATTTCGGTTTTTTGCTCCTCTGTCATGCGTTTTCCTTCTTATCCGTATTATTTTTCTGGCTGTATTTCTGTTCGAGAACATCAAGACCTTTAACAACGCCGTCTATTATTGCTTCGGGGCGGGCGGCACAGCCCGGGACATAGACATCGACAGGGATAAGTTTGTCTACTCCGCCCATGACATTATAGCAATCTGCAAAAACTCCGCCTGACGCTGCACATATTCCCACTGCGATAACCACCTTTGGGTCGGGCATTTGGGAATAAATATTTTGTATTACCTCTTTATTTTGTTCATTGACAGAACCTGTTATTAAAAAGATATCAGCGTGCTTAGGGTTCCCTGTATTGATTATTCCGAATCGTTCAATGTCATACAGAGGGGTCAGACAAGCGAGGACTTCGATATCGCAGCCGTTACAGCTGGAACCGTCATAATGTATAAGCCATGGAGATTTTTTAAAATATGACATTGCTCTCTCTCCTTATTTTACAAAATATAAAATCAATATGTTTGTAGCTCCGAATACTAACGCCACAATCCACGATGATTTTAATAACCACTGCCATTTTACTCTAGCATTTGTGTTATCAATGAATGTCTCAATAAAATAAACTAAAAGTGAAACTAGAATACCGATTATAGGCGATACGGCAAAGAACAGGTAAACCGTTCCGAGTAAAAATATATTTTCATACCAATGTGCAATTTCTATCATTGCAAGGGATTTACCTGAAAATTCTGTTTTTATTCCGCTTACTACTTCCTGATGAGCGTGATGAGACATAGAGAGATCAAAAGGTGATTTCTTCATCTTTATTGTAAGAACGAATAAATAGCCGATAAATACACCCGGCAAGTAAATAATTGCGGGTTTATCAAATGCGACAATATCGTGAATAAAAAAGCTGTGTGTCACCATGTACATGCCTATCGCCATAAGTATAACCATTGGCTCGTCTGACATCATAGAGATAAGTTCTCTTTCTGAACCTATAAAGCTATAGGGTGAATATGTCGAATAACCGCCGAGAACAAAAAAGATTCCGGCAAGTGTTGACGAAAATACAGTTAGAAGTATATCTTCTCCCGTAAAAAGCATTGCGCCTGTAAATACTGTGAAGATGAGAAAACAGATCATATAGAAATTCTGAGAGCTGTTTACGACAACGTTTTCCTTTTGGAAAAGTTTGAATACATCATAAAAAGGCTGGAAAATGCTTGGCCCAACCCTTTTTTGCATCCTTGCCGAAATGATTCTGTCGAGACCCGACAATAGTCCGCCTAAAATAGGGGCAAATATAATAAAAGCGATTGAAATCAATATTATTTTCATATTAGTATTATACCAAACAATACGGCTATCAGTAAAGTTGTTGTTACTACGCCTATTTTGCCCAGTTTATCCTCCCCAAAATAATTTTCAAAATAGTAATTTCTAAGTTTAAGTTCTTCAACGTCCATTTTAGTTGTATGAAAACGTGTGTTAGCTTCATATAAAAGATTGTTTTCTGTGATATTTGCACCGCATAAATAGGCAATGACGTGTTTCTTGTCTTTATGCTGCAATAATATCTGGAACGGAAGGGTCAATATAAGAGCCATCATAATAAGCATTATAACAATGTTTCCCGTATTCATCGAAACATCCTGCTGATATAAATGACGTATATAAGGATCAATTATATGGGTAGAAATGCTTGGGAAAGCTATGCAGACAAGGACAGTCAATGCAGAAAGGGTGCCCATTGTGAACCATTCAGCGGATGACACTACTTTTTCCTGGTTTTCAGACGGGTGAATGATCATGATTAATTTACCCATCCATTTTGTATAGAAGAACAGCGTTGCGGAACTTCCGAACACAACAAAGAACGCGATAAATGGATTTGCAACGATCAACGCCTCCAGTGCCGCCCATTTACTTATCAGCATGCCAAACGGAGCTAGGAACATGCCTGAAATACCAATCAAAAGACAAACTGTAACTTTAGGCATACGAAGGATAAGCCCGTCCATATCCTCTATGTTAAGGCTGTCTATGCCGTGTTCTACTGTTCCGACGCTTAAGAACAAGAGCGATTTTGCAACTGCATGGAAAATCATAAGCAAAATTGCGGTCCAAATAGCCTGATATGTCCCGACGCCCGCGCATGCAACGATCAGACCTAAGGTTGAAATTGTCGAATAGGCCAGCAGTCTCTTGACGTTATGCATTGAGATTGCAATAAATGATGCGAGTAAGAATGTTATTGCACCGATAAGCGTAAGCGCAAAACCGGCTGGGGTATTCTTAAGTAACGGCGACAGACGGATGATAATATAAACCCCCGCCTTTACCATTGTACTTGAATGCAGAAGCGCTGAGGTAGGAGTTGGGGCAACCATTGCACCTAAAAGCCATGACGAAAAAGGCATCTGGGCTGACTTTACAACACCAGATAAGCTAATCAGAATTGCCGGCACCATTGCAGCCGCAGGAGCTAAGGCCATCAATTTATCAAGCTCAATAATTCCCTGAGTTTTAAACAGCCAGGCTATACCGGCTAAAAAGGCAAGCCCTCCTGCCATATTCATGATTAATGCACGATAGGAGTTACGTATTGAATCTTCACGGCGAGTATAACCGATAAGTACAAAAGAGCAGAAGGTGGTTATTTCCCAAAAGAACAATAGCCACATGAGGTTATTTGACAAAACGAGCCCGAACATTGCCGAAATAAAAGCATAGACAGTTGTGAAAAACAGTTTTGACTTATCTTTCATCAGTTTATGGTGGTGATATTTAGCCATGTAGCCTATAGCAAAAATGCAGATCAATCCGCCGATTATGCCTACTAGCAGCACCATAATCAGTGAAAGATTATCCAGCATTAGATCGTATTCCGAATGTATTTTTCCGCTGTAAGCCAGTTCAAAAGCGAGTGAGGATATTATCTGTAAAACAGCTAAAACAGAAGCCCAATATTTTTTATCGCGAAAACCTGCATAAATAATGTATATAGAAATCAATACTGAAATCGACGTCATTAGTGTGTTTATAAAATCAATATTTACTGCGAACATCAAAGGTTCTGAGTTATTAATATTCAGAACGAATAACCATATCGACGCTGCCGCTATAAGAAACACAGATATTTTTATAATAGCACTACGCAAGGCTTGATTATTGATTACTGCCATTGCAAGCATTATTAATAATGGAAAAAGTATTAAGAAGAGCATTAAAAACATTACAATCTGCATTATCATTTTCCTTTTTATAATATATTTTATAAATATAGGCAATTGTAAATTTAAACTTTGACCCAAATATAATATTATAAATAAAATACGACAAATTACAATATTTTTTTGCCGTTTATTTTAGTAATATTTTTATTTGCAAAAATATATTGTAAAATCGTATACTAGTTGGAATAAACAAGGCATATTTATCAAATATTCATTAACAATTGTCTTATAAAATAGCTTATTAAGAAAATACATATTGTTGCTGCAGATAAATTATTATAGTATAAAACAAAACAAGTTGATTGGGAGAATTGTAATGGAGACCAAAGAAAACGTAACGCTTAAACATAACGATATAGCAATGGAGTTTGAAAACACAAAAAAAGGTCTGTGGCTTAAGGCATTTAACTGCGGGGAAGTTTCTAAATTAAATAAAAGTGTTCCTTACCCCTGCTTTCAGCTTTCTGTTGCAGGTATACCGTATGGTGGAAATAATGCCCTTACTGAAATATACTCGGCTTTGCCAACCGAAATGAATATGGAAGACATAAAAAGTAACGATGAAGAGATCATTATTACATATAAACATGAAAAATTGGGACTATCCGTTAAAGTTGATATGCAGCTTATTAAAGGTGCAAATGTAATCAGACAGACGACAGCTGTCAGAAATGACGGGGATTCGCCGGTTATCTTGACCCATGTATCTTCAATGTTTATGAATGGTATTGCAACAGACGGAATTAGACCATGGTATGATGAGAAGAAAGTGAAAGTTCATTATTGCAGACAGGCTTGGAATGGGGAAGGTCAGTGGAGAAATTCAAGCCTTTCCGATCTGGGACTTTATAAATGCACGACTCACCCCGGGGCATCGGCTGTTCACTTTTCGTCACAAGGAAGCTGGAGTACTGGGAGACTTCTTCCGATGGCGGTAATTGAAGACATAGAGTCAAATAAAGTTTGGTATTTTCAGATCGAAACGTCTTCAAATTGGCACATGGAGATTGGATACATGGGCTCATGGAAGAATGATGACGGCGCCTTATGTATTCATGCCGATGCGGCAGATGAAAGATTTGGCGGATTCAATCTTACGCTTAAGCCGGGTGAAAGCTTTACTTCTGTTCCGGTTGCTGTCGGATGCTGCAAAGGAAACTTTGACGATGCAGTAAAAGAGCTGACATCTTACAGAAGAAACGTGCTTAAACCACGGAAGGCATGGGACAATGAATTCCCTGTTGTGTTCAATGATTATATGAACTGTCTTTGGGGCAATCCGACAATAGAAAAGCTTACTCCGAAGATAGACGCCGCCGCGGAAGAGGGGGCTGAATGTTTCTGCATAGATGCCGGATGGTTTGGAGACAGGGACAAATCCTGGGGAAGGATGCTTGGCGACTGGATACCGAGTAAGGACAGATTTGACAAAGGCCTTGAAAGCGTGCTTGATTATATCAAGTCAAAAAATATGATACCAGGCGTATGGCTTGAGATGGAGGTTTGCGGAGATGAATCGAATCTCGGAAAAAAGCCGGATTCGTGGTTTTTGATGCGAAATGGAGTTCGTGTCGGAGGGGGAGCACGCTGGTTCTTAAACTTTGAAAATCCTGAAGTAAGAGGATATTTACATAATATAATTGACAGCTTGGTTTCGATGGGCGTAGGTTTTATTAAAAATGATTATAACGCATGCATAGGCTCAGGGTGCGATAAGGGTGGCATTGCTTCATCTTATGGACTAATAAAACACTTTGAGGCATTTTATTCATTTATTGATGAAGTCAGAAAAAAACATCCGACTTTGATAATAGAAAACTGCGGCTCGGGCGGAATGAGAGAAGATTATGGCGTTTTATCGCATTTCCATATTCAAAGCTCCAGTGATCAGGAAGACTGCTATAATTTCCCGTCTATTGCTGTTGGGAGCCTAGCGTCCATTCTGCCGGAGCAGCTGGGAATATGGGCTTATCCTTATCCGCTTGTGTTTGCAAACAAAGATAATCCGGATATATTAAAAGACCAGAAATATCTAGATATGTTTGCTGATGGGGAAAAGACTATTTTTAATATGGTAACTGGATTGTGCGGAAACATGTATCTTTCCGGCAATCCTGATGCTGCTGACGAATTCAATATGTCCCTAATAAAAGAGGGGATTTCGCTTTATAAATCGGAACGCAGTCATATCCACAATTCACACCCGGTCTGGCCGATTGGTTTTACAGATATAAATAACAGAAATTCATGGGCGAGTGTCGGACTTGTGAATGATGAAAACAGCAGAGTGCTGCTGGCGGTATGGAGACTTCAGAGCGGTGAGGAATATATAGAACTTCCAATTCACAAATGGGCAGGCAAAAAAGCAGCAGTAAAACAGCTCTATCCGTCAAGCGGATTTGAAACTGAATTTTATTATAATGAAGACAAAGGCGCACTGACAGTTCATTTTAAAAATTGCTGTCAGGCAAGGTTTTTTGAAATAAAAGTCTTATGATCTGATGTTGACAAAGTAATATAAATCACTATAATTAAATTAGATCGCGGGGGAACCGATTGGTTGAGAAGGTTAAAACCTGACCCTTTGAACCTGTTAGTTAAGACTAACGTAGGGAAGCTGTCATATACTTTGGTATTTGAAAGGCACCTGCTTAGGTGCCTTTTTAATTTTAATATTATATCGTTTGCGGGGGAACCATTTTGGTTGAGAAGGTTAAAACCTGACCCTTTGAACCTGTTAGTCAAGACTATCGTAGGGAAGCAAATGCCTTTAATTTTAGGGGCGCTTTCCTGATGGAAAGCGCTGATTTTTATTTAGGGAGATCAAGATGAAAAAAGCATTAAGTATCGCAGGCTCTGACTGCAGCGGCGGAGCTGGGATCCAGGCAGATTTGAAAACATTTTCGGCGCATGGCGTTTATGGCATGAGTGTGATAACTTCAGTTGTCGCTGAAAATACATGCAAAGTCTATGAAATTGAAAATATCTCACCCGATATTGTGGGCAGTCAGATAGATGCAATATTCGAGGACATTGAAACGGACGCCGTAAAAATCGGGATGCTTCCGACTGCCGACTGCATGGCGGTTGTTGCAAAAAAACTCAGGTTTTACAGGCCAAAGAATATTGTTATCGACCCGGTGATGTACTCAAAAGATGGCAGCGCTTTAATGGACCCGCAGTCTGTTGATATTTTTATAAATGAAATTCTGCCGCTGGCGGATGTTCTCACTCCCAATATCCCTGAAGCTGAAAGGATTTCGGGAATAATAATAGATAATATTGAAAGCATGAAAAAAGCTGCCAAAATAATTTGCCAAAAAGGCTGTAAAGCCGTTCTTGTAAAAGGAGGACATGCGTCAGGAGATGCAACAGACGTTTTGTTTGACGGGGAGCAGTTTTACTGTTTCAGCACTGCAAGAATAAATACAAAAAACACACACGGGACAGGATGCACATACTCTTCTGCGATTGCTTCAAATCTTGCGCTGGGCATGGCTGTTCAGGCATCTGTTGAAAAGGCAAAGACATATATGACGACGGCTATAAAACATTCACTTGTTATTGGAAAGGGATTTGGTCCTACAAATCATTTTTATGATTTATATAAAAAAGGAGAAATAGATTATGATCTATAAAACCCAAATGGAAGCCGCAAAAAACGGTTTTGTTACAAAAGAGATTGCAACGGTGGCAAAGGAAGAACTGATAGATGAAAAGGTTCTGTTATCCAAAGTTGCGGCCGGAACTGTTGCAATTCCGGCAAATAAAAACCATAAATCTTTACACCCATATGGAGTCGGTGAAGGACTCAAGACGAAAATCAACGTAAATCTCGGTATTTCAGGTGACTGCGCTGATTACAGCTTGGAAATGGACAAGGTTGAACTCTCGCTCAAATATGGGGCGGAAGCGATAATGGATCTCAGCAATTACGGCAAGACCCGAGAATTCAGAAAAAAGCTGATCGAAAGATCGACAGCGATGATTGGCACGGTTCCTATGTATGATGCCATCGGGTATCTTGAAAAGGACTTAATGGATATTACCGCAAAGGATTTTTTGGATGTTGTCCGCGTTCACGCTGAAGAAGGCGTCGATTTTATGACAATACATGCCGGGATAAACCGCCGCGCAGTTGAAGCTTTCTCGAGACAGAAAAGAATTACTAATATAGTTTCACGCGGGGGCTCGCTGCTCTTCGCATGGATGAAAATGACGGGAAATGAAAATCCGTTTTATGAATATTATGACGAGCTTTTAGATATTCTTCGTGAGCATGATGTAACGATAAGTCTCGGCGACGCGTTAAGACCAGGCAGTATTCATGATGCGACCGACGCAGCGCAAATATCTGAACTAATAGAAATAGGAAATCTGACTAAACGCGCATGGGATAAAGATGTTCAGGTGCTTGTTGAAGGGCCGGGACATATGGCTATTGACGAAATCGCCGCAAATATGAAACTTGAAAAGAAGCTTTGCCACGGCGCGCCGTTTTATGTCCTGGGGCCGCTTGTGACTGACATTGCCCCGGGCTATGACCATATAACCTCCGCTATCGGCGGTGCAATTGCAGCAGCTAACGGCGCAGACTTTCTTTGCTATGTAACTCCGGCTGAGCACCTGCGTCTGCCTGACCTTTCAGATGTAAAAGAAGGGATTATTGCCTCTAAGATTGCCGCACACGCGGCAGATATTGCAAAAGGTGTGAAGGGGGCGCGTGAAATCGATAATAAAATGAGTGAGGCGCGCCGCAGCTTTGACTGGGATACAATGTTTGCGACCGCTATAGACGGCGAAAAAGCGAGGTCTTATTTTGAGAGTGTTCCGCCGGCTGACCGTCACAGCTGTTCAATGTGCGGAAAAATGTGCGCCATGCGTACGGTAAATAGAATTTTAAACGGGGAATCCGTTGAGATACTAGGAAAGGAATGTGAACAAAGTGGGAAATAATACTACTTTAAAATGTGCTGAACTCATTAGTGAGGTGCGCAGTAAAAAACCGTTAGTTCACCATATTACTAATTATGTTACAGTGAACGACTGCGCCAACATTGTGCTTGCCATCGGAGCATCGCCAATTATGGCTGACGATATAGGAGAGGTGGAAGATATCGTTTCTATTTCCTCAGTTTTGGTTATAAATATCGGAACGCTTAACAGCCGTACGATAAATTCGATGATCGCAGCCGGCAAAAAGGCAAATGAATTAAAGATCCCTGTTGTGCTTGATCCAGTCGGAGCTGGTGCTTCGCCGCTTAGAAATGATACTGTTAACAAGCTAATTAGTGAAATAAAATTCAGCGTTATACGCGGGAATATGTCTGAGATACGTTTTATCAGTGGACTCCACGCAAGCACAAGAGGTGTTGACGCATCTGAAGCCGATGTGAAAGGAACAGAAAGCGGCATCCAAGTTGCAGAAGAACTTGCAGAAAAACTTAAATGCGTTGTCGCTATTACCGGCGCTGTTGATTATGTATCTGATGGTATTAGAACAGTAAGCATAAAAAACGGCCATCCAATGCTTTCCTCCGTAACGGGGACTGGCTGTATGTGCACATCTCTTATCGGTTCTTTTTGCGGAGCCACAAGGGATTATTTCTTAGGCGCGGTTTCAGGCATATCATCAATGGGTATAGCAGGAGAGACCGCCTTTGAAAAAGCCGGAGATATGGGAACAAGCAGTTTTAGGACGGCGCTTATTGACAGCATAAGCAAACTTGACTCGAGATATTTTGAATCAAGATCGAAAATTGATGAAATATAAGCAAAGGATTTAAAATGATTAATAAAGCAGATGTAGATTATACTCTTTATCTTGTAACGGACCGTGGCTTAATGAGTACCGCCACGCTTGAAGAGGCTGTTGAAAATTCTATAAAGGGCGGCTGCACCGTTGTACAGCTGCGCGAGAAAGATGCTTCATCGAGAGAATTTTATGATATTGCAATGAATATAAAGCGTGTTACGGATCATTTCAATGTTCCGCTTATTATAAACGACAGAGTTGATATTGCGCTTGCTATGGATGCCGCCGGCATACATATAGGTCAGGGTGATCTTCCCGCAAAATCCGTTAGAAAAATAATTGGCGCAGATAAAATCCTTGGCGTTTCTGCCTCAAGTCTAAATGAAGCATTAAATGCTCAAATGGATGGAGCCGATTATCTTGGCATTGGCGCGATGTTTAAGACAGGCACAAAGACGGACGCCAGCATTGTAACAATCGATGAACTTAACAAAATAAGAAAGGCCGTCGCGATTCCGCTTGTTGTGATTGGCGGAATTAATGAAAGAACCATACCTATGTTTAATGGAACGGATATTGACGGAGTAGCCGTTGTTTCTGCTATAATAGCAAGTAATGATATTACAGCAGCATCGGCAAGTTTAAAAAATCTATTTTTGAAAACAAAGGAGTCGGGAAATGCCTGATTTTAAGGCAGCGTTATTCGATCTTGACGGCACAGTTATCGATTCTATGGGCGTATGGGAAAAGATCGATATCGATTTTTTAGCTAAGAGAGGGCAAAAAGTCCCAAAAAATTATGCGGCGGAACTTGCGGGGCTTAGCTTTCAAAGGGCGGCAGAGTATTCAATCGAATTATTTAACTTTACCGAAAGCCCGGCTGAAATAATAGACGAGTGGAACGGTATGGCTATTTATGAATATGGGCATAACATTAAACTCAAGCCTTATGCTAAAGAATTTTTAGCCTATTTAAAAGGGAATGGTATAAAGCTTGCGGTGACAACTGCTCTTTCCCAAAACTTGTATGAGCCAGTGCTTAAAAACAATGGTATTTATGATATGTTTGACGTATTTACCTCAACAGATGATATTAAAAGAGAGAAGAATTGCCCTGATTTATATTTATATGCATGCCGAAAACTCGGAGTTTCTCCCCAAAACTGTATAGGATTTGATGATGTTTGTTCTGCAATAAAGGGAATGAAAATTGCCGGGATAAAGGCATATGGTGTATATGACAAGTATTCAGAACATGAAAAAGATGCTATAATCAAGATTGCGGATGGCTATATTCTTAATTTTGGTGAATGTTTAAGAGGTAAATTTTGAGCAGATGCATTATAATCACGTCGTATATAATAGGTAAAATTCGAGATGTGATTGATATTAAAAATGATGATTTTATAATTTGCGCTGACGGCGGATATGAGCTTGCCGAAGCTGAGAACATTGTGCCAAATGTTTTAATTGGTGATTTTGATTCATATTTTGGCGAAATGCCGGATGATATAACGGTTATAAAGGTTCCGGCTGAGAAAGACGATACCGATACGCTTCTTTGTATCAAATATGGAATCGAGAAGGGTTTCAGCGACTTTACTATTATAGGAGGCATAGGAGGGAGATTTGACCATACCTATGCAAACTTGCAGACACTGGCGTTCTTATGCGAAAAGAAAATGCAGGCTTATATGACAGACTCTGAAAATATAATCACTATGATAGAGGGAAGCAAAATAACCGTAAATAAAACCGAGGGCTGTAAATTATCACTTTTTTCGTTTTCGGATAAGTGTACAGGTGTCACATCTACCGGATTAAAATATCCTCTTTCCGACTTTACATTAGAGAATACGTTTCCGATAGGGGTAAGCAATGAGTTCACCAATGATAAGGCTGTTATAAGTAATAAAACCGGAAAACTTTTAATAATAATTTCAAAAGAATAAAGAGCAAAAAGTAACGGACTGTCGAATAAGACAGTCCGTTTTAATTTCTTTAAAATCCTCTTGAGGCTCCGCCGCCGCCGCCACTGCCGCCACCGCCGCTGAAGCCACCGCCGCCGAAGCCGCCGCCGCCGAAGCCGCCTCCACCAAAGCCGCCACCGCCGAAACCGCCTCCTCTGAAACCGCCGCCAAAGCCGCCCCACCAGAACGGACCGAAAAAGCCGCCCCCTCTGCCGCCTCTTACAATACTTAAGAGTATAAGCAGTCCTATAATTGTAACTAATGATCCGGGGAATGCATTTTTTTCATTTTTTGTTTTTGGCAGTTTCCCGGCGTCAACTCCAAGTTCTTTTAATATAGCATTATAAAGATTTAGTATGCCAGAATCATAGTCATTAGCTTTAAATGATGCAATTGCATAATTATCGAGTAATCTGCCGACTTTTGCATCATTGAGAACTCCTTCAAGGCCATATCCGACTTCAACTTTAATTTTTCTGTCTTCAAGGGAAAAAAGAATAAGAATGCCGTTATCCTTGCCTTTTGAGCCTATTCCCCATGATCTTAGCATGTCAAGGGAATAACTGTCTATATCCGCACCTTCTAGACTTTTTACAGTTGTAACTACAATCTGTAGGCCGCTGTCTTGAAAGGTTTTGCTGCCTGTATCTACTATATAATTTTTGGTTTCACTGCTTAATACATTTGCAAAGTCATTTACATAAAATTCATAGGTATGAGACGGCACTGCAGCAAAAACGTTACAACTGAATATTAAAACTGCTGTTAAACAAGCTATTATTTTTTTCAAGAATCACCAGTCCTTAAAACTGCACGTTGGGCACTGTGTTAGCATTGCCGTTCGCCTGAAAATATGCGACTTCTTTAAAACCGAACATCCCGGCGAAGATGTTTTTTGGAAATGAACGTATTGATCTATTATAATTTGTAGCTGCATTATTATAATCTTTTCTTGCAACGCTTATCCTGTTTTCTGTTCCTGAAAGTTCATCCATCAAAGAAGTAAACTGCGTGTCAGCTTTTAAATTAGGATAATTTTCAACTACGACTAAAAGTCTGGACAGGGCACCGGAAAGCTCATTGTCAGCGTTATCCATATCCTGGACAGTCTTAGCACCGGCAAGTTTAGCCCGTGCAGAGGTTACCGAATTAATTGCTGATGTTTCGTGAGCCGCATAGCCTTTAACAGTGTTAACTAAATTAGGGATTAAATCAGCACGTCTTTGAAGCTGAACGCTGATATTTGAAAACGAATTTTCAACATTTGTTTTCTGGCTTACCATACTATTATATTCCCCGGCGAAAATTACAACTATAAGTACAATTACAGCAATAACCGCGATCAATACTTTTGTTTTACTTTTCATATAGACTCCGCTTCAAGTTATAAGCTTGAGTATCGCATTTACGGCATGCGAAAAGCCGAATTTTAGTAAAATATCTAAGATTATAACATATAAAAATTATATATTCAAATTTTTCTTTGTAAATAGTTTTTGCAGTAGTTTAAATTTAAAAAAAGCATAATTTAAGTATTAATACTTAAAATAGTTTTATTAATTTTAACTACAGGAAGTATTTATGTTTACCTTACTAAAAAATATAGAGTGTTACTATCCTAAGTATGCAGGCAAAAAGAATTTTTTAATATCATTTGATAAAATTTATAAAATTTTACCTGCCCAAGATAAATGTGAAATAAATATTTGCGACAGGATTATAGACTGCGAAGGATTAACCGCTTTCCCCGGGCTTATAGACCAGCATGTTCATATTACAGGAGGCGGCGGTGAACAGGGGTTTGGCACCAGGATTAAAGAGATAGATATTGGTGAAATATTAATGACCGGTGTTACGACAGTCGTTGGACTTCTTGGAGCTGACGGATATACACGAAGCCTTGAGGTTTTGTATGCCAAAGCGAAAGCTCTGGAGCTTGAGGGAATTACGACATTCATTTATTCCGGCAGCTATGAAGTTCCTGCAGTAACTTTAACGGGTAATATCGCAAAAGATTTGATCTTTATAGATAAAGTTTTGGGGGCAGGGGAAATAGCTATTTCCGACCATCGCTCGTCTCAGCAGGATTTGAATAAAATGCTTGAACTGTCATCTCAAACACACCTAGGAGGAATGATTGGCGGCAAGGCGGGGGTAGTACATCTGCACGTTGGAGACGGAAAGAGCGGTTTGAAAATTTTAAAGGATATTTTAAATAATTCTGATCTTCCGATTGAAATGTTTGTTCCAACGCACGTAAACAGAAACCCTGAATTATTCCGTGAGGCAATAGAGTATTGCAGGTCAGGCGGCAATATCGATCTTACTGCCGGCGAAAAAGTGGGTATACCTGTGCCAGAGGCAATAAAGACATTAATAGATCAAAATGTTGATATCTCAAGAGTTACAGTTAGTTCTGATGCCAACGGAGGGTCGCCTCAGGGTGTTGCGGCGAAAATAAATGTTTTATTTGATGATTTAAAAGATTGTGTTGTTAACAAAAAAATAAATCCTGAAATATTTGCTGTTTCAACTGAAAATGTTGCCAAAATTTTAAAGCTTTATCCTAGAAAAGGCGTACTTAAAGAAAACAGCGACGCTGATATCCTTATTATTGACAGCAATTTTAATGTTAAAATGCTATTCAGTATGGGTAAATTATTAATTGAGAATGGCTGTGTGACAGAAAGTATTTCGGGAGGATAGTAAATGGAGGAAAAAACGAGAGGCTATCTTGTTATTATTGGTGGTGCTGAAGATAAAAAGGGAGACAGCGTAATATTAAAACAAGCGCCCTCTATGCTTTCAGAAAATGATGTGTTGACGGTTTTAACAACTGCAACTGAAAAGCCTAAAGAAACAGGTCAAAATTATCATGAGGTTTTTCAAAGGCTGGGCGTTAAAAATATTCAGATTTTAAATATTAATTCACGTGATGACGCAGACAGTGAAGAATATTGTGAAAAACTTAGAAATTCAAAATGCGTATTTATGACGGGCGGTGATCAGCTTAGAATAACGAGTATTTTAGGTGGCACGCTTGCCTGGACGGAGCTCAAAAAAATATATGAAAATGAAGGAATCATAATGGGGACAAGCGCGGGAGCTTCAGTTATGAGTTCCACTATGATTGTTCAGGGAAACGACAATGAGCCGGCAAGAAAATGCACGCTTAAAATGGCCCCGGGGCTTGGGCTTATAGGCGGCGTTATAATAGATCAGCATTTTGACCAGCGGGGAAGGTTTGGCAGGCTTTTGTGCGGAGTTGCTGAAAATCCTGATGTAATCGGAATTGGTATTGATGAAGATACGTCAATTAAACTTTTTCCTGATATGCATTTTGAAATAATCGGTTCAAATGCAGTTACAATAATAGACGGAAAATCAATTCAATGTTCTAATGTTTCTGAACTTAAACAAGATGAAATCCTTGCAATTATGGGTGTTACGGTTCATGTACTTCCGCAGGGGTTTGGATTTGATCTTAATAATAGAAAGGTTTTGCGATTAAAAAATGGCGACTGAACAAATAGAAATTTGCGATTTTACTATTTATAATACAAGAAATATATATAGCCACAGACCGGTTATGAAAATGGTTGTGGATATTGGTAAATACCATGATATTCCTACTAATAAAATTCCCGGTTTTAATGAAAGGCTTCTTGAAATAATGCCCGGCCTTAAGACAAATTTCTGCGGGCTCGGCTATGAAGGAGGTTTTCTTGACAGGCTTAATGAAGGCACTTATATTGCCCATGTGCTTGAGCATATGGTGCTTGAAATGCAGTATATGGTCGGTTATGATGTTCACTACGGTAAAACAAGGGTGATTGAAGAACCTTCGTTATACTATCTTGTATATGAGTTTCAGAATGAAGTTTGCGGTATCGAATGCGGCAAAGCATGCGTATATATTTTGAACTGTCTGCTGACTAATGAAAAAATAGACATCGAGGATTTTTTATATTATTTAAGAAAGGTGTCTCAAGACGCGGAACTCGGACCTAGTACTTCTGCTATCGTAGATGAGGCAAAAAATAGAGGAATACCGGTAACGCGCATTGGAAATGAAAGCCTTGTTAGACTAGGATATGGCAGGCATAGCAGAATTGTAGAATCTACACTTACAGACGCGACTTCCTGCATATCGGCTGATATTTCCTGCAACAAACAGCTTACAAAGTTTATTTTAAGTGAAAATCAAATACCAGTTCCAATAGGGAAAGTTGTTTACTCAGAAATATCGGCATTAGACGCAGCATCAAAAATAGGGATGCCTGTAGTTGTAAAACCGTTTGACGGGAACCAAGGTAAGGGCGTTCATCTAAACTTAAAAAACAAAGATGAAATAAAAGCGGCTTTCCGTGAAGCAAGTAAATTCAGTAAGGGGATCATTGTAGAGAAATACGTTAAAGGAAAAGATTTTAGGATCCTTGTTGTCGGAGACAAAGTTTGTGCAGCTGCAGAGCGGATTCCTGCCGGAGTTATCGGGGACGGGAAGCATACTGTTGCAGAACTGGTCGAATTAGTAAATGATGACCCCAGCAGGGGGGAACAGCATGAAAAGCCGCTGACTAAAATCAAGTTAGACAATGTATCGGTCAATGTTCTTAAGAAAAATGGTCTTACCGTTGATTCAGTTCCAGAAAACGCGCAGTTTGTTGCTTTGAGGGAGAACGGAAACTTAAGCACTGGCGGCATCGCTATCGACTGTACCGATATAATCCATCCTGACAACGCGGATATCGCGGTGCGAGCCGCGAACGCAATCGGAATAGACATTGCTGGTATCGATATAGTTACAGATGACATTTCAAAATCGATATTTGAAACAGGCGGAGTGGTCGTTGAGGTGAATACGGCCCCAGGAATAAGGATGCATCTGTATCCAAGCAAAGGAAAACCTCGTAATGTTGCAAAAGAAATAATTAATTTATTATTTCCTGATGAAAATACGACAAGGTTTCCGATTGTATCGGTAACAGGTACCAACGGCAAAACAACGGTATCGCGGTTGATACAGCATGTTTTGTCCATTGCAGGATTGTCCGTCGGTCTTACCAGTACAAGCGGGACTTATATAAATCGGAAATGTATTTGCAAAGGCGATAATTCCGGACCAAGAAGTGCCCGTTCTCTGCTTGCAAATAAAAATATAGATGCAGCAGTTTTAGAGACTGCACGAGGGGGGCTAGTCAGAGAGGGACTTGGATATGATTTAGCCGATGTCGGAGTAATTACAAACATTGCAGAAGACCATCTGGGTCTTGATGGTATTGATACGATTGAAGACTTGGCGTTTGTCAAATCCCTCGTTATCGAGGCAATCAAGGAAGACGGTGCCGCTGTTTTAAATGCCGCTGATCCAATGACCCCGAAAATATTAGAAAGAGTAAAAACAAAAGTAATTTTATTTTCCAAAAACAAACAGGATGCAAAGCAATATATAGGTAAAAACTACACATTTGTTTATCTGGATAAAAATAATATAACCATCGAAGACGGCAAAAAAATAATTGCAGTTACAAATATACAAAATGTTCCGATAACTCTCGGAGGCTTGATCGATTGCAACGTTGAAAACACATTGACGGCGGTTTCTGCTCTTTATGCACTTAAAATTCCGGTAGAGATAATTAAAAAAGGGTTAAATACCTTCGTAGAAAACTCAGGACGATTTAATATGTTCGATCTTGATAATGTCCGGGTAATGCTGGATTATGGACACAATCCGGCAGGCTATGAACAGGTATTAAAAACATGTAAAAAACTGGATCACAATAACTTGATCGGCATAATAGGAATGCCGGGAGACCGTATGAACTCAGCGATGCAGCAGGTTGGGAAAATGTGTGCCGAGTGCTTTGACAAAATATATATTAAGGAAGATCTTGATTTAAGAGGCAGACAAAATGGCGAAGTTGCAAAAATATTCTATGATTCCATAATCGAAATCGGATATTCAAAAGATAATGTAATAATTATAGAAGGCGAAGTTGACGCTCTTAAACAAGCGCTTGATGATGCTAATAAAAACGACTTAATCGTTTGTTATTATGAAAAATTAGAACCGCTTCAGAAATTATTGCTTGACAGAGGAGCGACAAAAGTTAAATCATTTATGATGCCAGTGCTAATATAAACATTTTCGGTTAATATCGTTATTTCTCAGAAATATTTGTTCAGTGTAATAAAAAACATGTAGGAGAAAATAAAATACGGAGGTAAACTCCTATGTATCTAATTTTATTTTTCTTACTTCTTGCAGTAATTTTTATTGTTCTCTTATTGGAAGAACCTTTGACAGTAACATTTTTGATCGATACTGATAATGAAGATGCACGAGTTTTAATTAAATGGCTTGACCCTTTTTTTAATGCCAGAGTCAAAATGGTGAATTATAGACCTTTTCTGTCGATATATATCTTTAAATTAAAGGTGTATTCAAAGGCTGTAAAGTCCCGAAAAAAACAAGGCAAGAGCAAAGGTAAAGGCATAAGTATAATTCGCTCTTTGTATCTTCAAGACTCTTATGCAAACATGTATTACAATCTAGGTGACCCGTTTTTGACAGCTGTGACGGATGGTGCGCTTCTTATTTCCGGGACTTATTTGAGCAAAATGGAAATAAACCAAATTCCAGATTTTTATCCAGACCATGCTTATATTTATTTTGAGGGCGGAACTGAAATTGATCTGGTAAAATCTTGGATCAGGTACAATCATGCGAAAGAAAATCAAAAAGTAAAAAGGAGAGAAGAATATGGATCAGTTCAATTTAGCCGATAATGTTAACACCCTATTCCAAAGCCTTGAAAACTTCACGCAAAAAGAGGGAGTAATAGGTAAACCCGTATCACAGAGTGATAAAACATTTCTTCCTGTAGTATCTGTGACAGTTGGCTATGGTGGTGGAAATGCTTCTATGAAAGGTCAGTCAAACACATCTTCTACAACTTCCTACACTTCAGGAACCACTGGATCTACAGGAAACGGTTCAGGTGCGCTTGGTCTTGGCGCTAAATTAAACACAGAGGCTATTATCCTAATAGATAAAGATAATGTATCAGTTTTGCCGATGTCAGGAGCAGGTGCCGGAGCTACTCAAATAATTGATAAACTCCCACAGATAGTATCAGGTTTGCAGAACAAGGGTCAGCAGGGTTCAACATCTTCAACATCTTCCGCATCAATGTAGTAAATCACTAGAAGTAAAAAAGTGCGTTTCCGAGTGGAAACGCACTTTTTATTAATCAATAACATGATGTTTGTACCACTTATCGCCATGCAAACGCAAATTAAAAATTACTGCACGGACGCACCATTCTAAGTTCATGGCAAGCCATATACCTATGATACCAAGCGGCGTCATAATTCCAAGTATATATCCAAGCACAACACGAACAAACCACATAGAAAGCATTGATGCAATTGACGTAAATCTTGAATCTCCTGCGGCTCGCAACGCTGAAGGGGTGATAAAACTGAAGGACCATATTGTGATTTGAAAAATCGAAAGGATTAATACGATAATAAAAATCGTATGAACGATCTGCTCTGGAGGGTTGTAAAGCGAAACTAGAGGTTTAAAAAGACTGAATATGATCGCTGCCGTTAAAACAAATGATGCAGAAGATAAAAATATAAATGAATGTGTAAATTTTTTGGAATCACGGATATTACGACGTCCCATGCATTGTCCGACAACCGTGATTAAAGTAAGTGAGAAAGAATTTCCGGTGATTTGGTATAGGCTGGAGATCGATCCACTTATAGCATTGGCAGCGAGTGCATATGTACCTAGCCTTACAACAAAAGTCTGAGTTAGAATTTTACCGCCGTTGAAAAATAATTGTTCCGCTGCAAAAGGAATACCCACATAATAAATTCTTTTAAGCATGGTCCAGTTGAAATGCAGAGCATCTTGTATATGAAAGTTAACCTGAGTTTTTAAAAGCGAAATATATAAAAGCGCTAATATTCCTCCTGTATATCTTGCAATATTAAGAGATATCACCATTCCAAGAACGCCCATATGAAACGTATTTATAAATAAGACATTAAGCAGCATATAAGCAAAATTCATATACAAGGATAGGATAAGTGAGGATTTTGTTTCTCCAACTCCTCTAAGCGCTCCGCATACTGCTTCTTCAGTTGCGATTCCGCAATAAGAAAGGCTGCATCCGATTAAGTAAATCCTTGCATTGCTGAATACATCTGCTTCCGCACGCCCAAAAAGCATAGTCAATACAGAACCATGAAATACAATTGCAACTACTGATAAAGTAAACGCAAGTATAAATACTGATGATATACTTCCGGCAGCGGCTTTCGAGACCATTTTGTTATTCTCAGTTCCCTTATACTGAGCGACTACAACGGTTCCGCCCGTTGAGAGTGCAACAAAAATACTTACAAGAAAAATATTAAGGGAATCGACCATACTTACCGCACTGATTGCGGCAACTCCGGAAGAACTTATCATTGCAGTGTTTAAAATGTTCAGCCCGAATATAAATGCCTGATCGACCAAAATGGGAAGAAAGATGGAAAATATTTTTTGGTATTCAATGGATTCACCTGAAAGGTGCTTATCAAGAAAGCCCTTAAATAGAGAGGGCTGTTCAGTTTCTATCATTTATTCACAACTCTTTGAAATTAAAGTTCTTTAAATTATAACATAATCACCGGGCACACACAATTGCTTGGACTACTAAAAAAATAAGCAATAAATGTTATGAAACGATGGTTTTTTATAAATTATATTAAATATACAAATAATAGAAAAGGAACATATAATTCAGGGGGGTTAATATTGTCTAAAAAAGTTACCGTAGATGGAAATCAGGCGGCAGCTGAGGCCGCTTATGCTTTTACTGAGGTTGCCGCAATTTATCCGATAACGCCATCATCGCCGATGGCGGAAATAACAGACGAGTGGTCAGCAAAAGGTAAAACAAATTTGTTCGGGCAGAGGGTAAGGGTTGTTGAAATGCAATCAGAAGCCGGAGCTGCTGGTGCAATGCATGGGTCGCTTGAAGCTGGGGCACTTACAACGACGTATACTGCTTCACAGGGACTGCTTCTTATGATACCGAATATTTATAAAATGGTTGGCGAACTTTTGCCGGGAGTGCTTCATGTATCGGCAAGAGCTTTAGCAACGCATGCATTATCTATTTTCGGGGATCATCAAGACGTAATGGCTTGCAGGCAAACGGGGGCGCCTATGCTTGCGTCGTCAAGTGTTCAGGAGGTCATGGATCTCGCGTGTGTAGCTCACCTTTCAGCAATTACTTCAAAGCTTCCTTTTATACATTTTTTCGATGGATTCAGGACGTCGCATGAATACCACAATATAGAGCAGATAGAATATAGCGATCTTGCTAAAATAATTGACAAAGAAGCAATAAAAGAATTCAGAAACAGGGCTTTAAATCCGGCGCACCCGTTAGTTAAAGGTACCGCGCAGAACCCTGATATATATTTTCAGGGGAGAGAGGCTCAGAACAAGTATTTTGATAAAGTGCCAAAGATAGTTTCCGACTATATGTCTAAGATAGGAAAAATCACAGGCAGGAAGTATAAGCCGTTCGATTTTTACGGAGATATAAATGCAGAGTATGTGATCGTTGCAATGGGTTCGGTATGCGACACAATAAAGGAAAGTGTAGATTTTTTAACGAAAAAGGGTGAAAAAACAGGACTTCTTCAAGTAAGGCTTTACAGACCATTTTCTTCTGAATATTTCTTTAAAGTTTTACCTCCGTCAGTTAAAAAGATAGCTGTGCTGGACAGAACTAAAGAACCAGGAGCGCCCGGTGAACCGTTGTATCTTGACGTATGCAATATTTATAACGGTGCCCAAAATCCGCCTGTAATAATCGGGGGCAGGTATGGGCTCGGATCTAAGGATACGACACCAAATCAGATTTTAGCCGTATTCAATAATTTGATGGACGAAAAGCCTAAAAACGGTTTTACCATTGGAATTGTGGATGATGTGACAAACACATCGCTTCCGGATGACGACTCTTATAAGTCGCCTGATAACGGAACTGTCAGGTGCAAATTCTGGGGGCTCGGATCTGATGGAACTGTAGGAGCGAATAAGCTTGCCTGTAAAATAATCGGTGAGCATACCGATCTAAATGTGCAGGCATATTTCTCATATGATAGCAAGAAATCCGGCGGAACGACGATTTCACATTTGAGATTTGGAAAAAGCCCGATAAGATCCCCTTATCTTGTTCATGATGCTGACTACATCGCATGTCATAATAAGTCCTTTTTAAATCACTATGATTTATTACAGGGACTTAGACCGGGCGGCACATTTGTTTTAAACTGTGATTTTCCAGTCGATGCTTTAGATTTTAAAATACCGGCTGACCTTAAAAAGTATATTGCAAAAAACAATATAGAGTTTTATATAATTGATGCGGAAAAGATAGCCTCTGAAATTGGGCTTGGCAATAGAATCAATATGATCATGCAGTCGGCATTTTTTAAGCTTGCCAAAATCATACCGCTTGATGATGCCGTTAGATTTCTTAAAGATTCTGTTCAAAAGCAGTATGGTCGCAAAGGTCAGAATATAGTCGATATGAACAATAAGGCAATCGATCAGGGTATCGATGCTTTAGTTAAAATAGACGTTCCGAAGGACTGGAAAAATGCAAAAGAAAAGCCGGAGGAACCAAAGGATGAGCCGGACTTTGTAAAAATAATACAGACGGTTATGGCAAGAAACGAAGGCGACAGTCTGCCTGTTAGTGCGTTTAATGGAATGGAAGACGGCGCATTTCCTCTGGGCACCACCGCTTATGAGAAAAGAGGGATTGCACCAACAATCCCCGAATGGCAGATTGACAAGTGTATTCAGTGCGGAAGATGCTCTTATATTTGTCCGCATGCCACTATACGTCCATTTTTGCTTAATGAGGATGAACTGGACAGAGCGCCCGAAACTTTCAAAACTAAAAACGCGTCAGGAAAGGGGCTTGAGTTTTACGGATTCAGAATCCAAGTCAGCCCATATGACTGCACAGGCTGTGGAAACTGTGCTGACATTTGTCCGGCAAAAGACAAGGCTCTTATCATGAAACCAGCTATTCAGGAAATGAAAAATGAATATAAAAACTGGGAATTTGCAATGACTCTATCAGAAAAACCGAGTTTGATGGAAAAAGACACAGTAAAGGGAAGCCAATTCCGCCGTCCGCTTTTGGAGTTTAACGGAGCCTGTCCGGGCTGCGGTGAAACGCCATATATTAAGCTTCTTACCCAGCTTTTCGGTGAACGTATGATGATTGCGAATGCCACGGGTTGTTCATCGATATGGGGCGCTAGCGCACCTTCTATCGCATACACTACCAATGCAAACGGAAGAGGACCCGCATGGGCAAATTCGCTGTTTGAGGATAATGCTGAATATGGTTACGGCATGTATATCGGAGTAAAACAGATAAGAGAAAGACTTGGAGAACTTATAAGGCAGGCAGTTGAACAGGATAATATAGACGAGAGTATCAAGAATCTTTTTGACGGCTGGCTTATAAACAGTAATGACGGTGACGAGTCCGCGCATTATGCAAGGGAAATCAGCTATGCTTTAGAAAAAATGGATTTATCTGAAAACCCGATACTTTCGGAAATTTATGAGAAAAGAGATTATCTCGAAAAGAGATCGGTATGGATGGTCGGAGGCGACGGCTGGGCATATGATATCGGTTATGGAGGCGTTGACCAAGTCTTATCAACAGGCGACGACGTAAATATATTTGTCATGGATACTGAGGTCTATTCAAATACAGGAGGTCAGGCGTCAAAATCTACGCCTGCAGGAGCTGTTGCTAAATTTGCCTTCAATGGTAAACTTGCGAGGAAAAAAGATTTGGGTATGATGGCAATGACCTACGGAAATGTATATGTAGCTCAGATTGCAATGGGAGCAAATATGAATCAAACAATAAAAGCGATAATTGATGCTGAGAGCTATAACGGGCCGTCACTTATTATTGCTTATTCACCGTGCATCAGCCATGGTATCAAGACGGGAATGGCGTCAAGCATGCATGAAGAGAAAAAAGCTGTGGATGCCGGCTATTGGCATTTATACCGCTTTGACCCGCGCTTTAAAGACAAACCGTTCCACCTTGATTCTAAAGATCCCATAATGCCGTATAGAGACTTTTTAAACGGCGAAATCCGCTATGCTCAGTTAATTAACACATTCCCTGATAAGGCAGATATGCTTTTCAATATCTCAGAAGAGCAGGCTAAAGAGCGTTATCAGACTTATAAGAGACTTTCAAATGATAAGTAATAAAACAGGGCATTTGCCCTGTTTTTCAGACGTTCGAAAAAGTACGCGCACCGCAAAAGCGATTATATTTATGTGGTAAGGCAAAATGAGTACCGGGTCTTTAAACGTGATCGTAAGGTTAAGGTTTGTAAACGCAAATGGCGTGAGTGCCCCCGTACCGGGGCACTTTTGCTTACTTCAGAGCAGCCGCCCTGCTGTATCTGCATACAGCGACGAGCGCCTGTTCTTCGTCTGCCTGTCCTTTTCGAGCGTCTGTCAGCTTATCGGAAAGCATAGTTTTTCGATAAGCTGTAAAACAGGGAATACGCCCTGTTTTATTTTTCGTTTTCGTCGACATATTCTTTTGCGTTTACTGCCTGTATGTTGTTTGGTTCCGCAACGTTAGAAACTGGTTTGCTTTCCTCAATATTTGACCATGCGGCAGTCTTTTGATTCTCTATCGGTTTTTTTGATTTTCTAAAAATATTTCTCATAAAATCATACCCCTTTTATTTATATTTTCTTCTTTAAAGTAAATAATATTAAAGGTATAAATGACAAAAAAGTTACGTTAATCCATTAAAGGAGGTGTTTATTTTGGATACAACTAAAATTACTCCACATGAGACTGTTAACCTTCACGAAATTTTATCTTTTAAGAACACATGCGCAGTAAAGTCGTCAACAATGCAGTCACTTATAAACGATCAGGAGCTTAAAGGACTTGCAAACCAAGACGTTACAACAACAGCAAGACAAATGCAGGAAATAATAGGTGTAATAAAGTCAACTTCAACAACATTATAATGAAAGGAGTTAAATAATGAACAAAGTACTTGAAAATTTAACCGGCGTAGATAAACTGACCGATCAGGTAATTGCATCGGATATGCTGATATTTGCTAAAACAGGAGTAACGACATATGCAAAAGCTATTACAGAAGCCGCAACTCCTGCTGTCAGAAATGTTTTAAAGAAACAGCTTGATGAAGCAATCTCTTATCAGGAGCAGCTAAGTTCATATATGATGAAAAAGGGCTGGTATAATGCTTACGATATGAATGCTCAGATAAATGCTGATTTGACCCAGTCACAATATGTGATGGAGCAGATCAAAAAATAAACCAATTGTAAAAAACGGATACGAAAAAAGCCTTCAGTTGCATGACTGCAATTGAAGGTTTTCTCATGTCAGCATTATAGCTCTTAGATTTTATGATTATATATTTGTGTTAATATATGGAAGTATGGCTTTCCAAATAAAGATAAGCCGAAGTATAAGTCATAACTTTATAGGCGATTATTCCGCATATAATAAAAATAACAACATTTATTATTACACTTATTGTGGCTATTGGTTTTTTATGATTAAGGAAATACCATAAACAGCCGCCGGAAATCAAAAAAATAATTATAAGTATGATACTTGGCTTAATATTTGAGAACTGCAGCCAACTCGTAAAAATGCCGATAAGTGCCGAAACAAATAAGAACATAACAACCTTGAGCGGATATTGGAGCTTTGTCATTACATCACCTAGTTTTACTTATTTGTTAAAGTATATCACATTTTACCATAGTAGTTAATATATTAGTAAGACGATTCGCCAGCCCAAAACGGCGGGTCGTTTTTATTTTTAGAAAGCGGGAGATTTTGAAAGACCACATATTTCATTACATATAGAAAAAAATTTTTTAGATACTATAATTAATGAGTTAAACGGAGAGAATGTATGAAATTAATTCTAAATGTAATAATTGTATATATTACTTTACTAATACTGACAAGAATTTTAGGAAAAAAACAGCTGAATCAATTAACCTACTTCAATTATATAACTGGGATAACAATGGGCACTATTGCCGCCGATGTTATGAGAGTCCAAAATAATAAAATTGCCAATTTTCTTATTTTGGTTTTTTGGAGTTTCTTAACTTTAATTACCGGCCTGATTAATTTAAAATCCGGTAAATTTAGGACTTTCGTTGATGGGAAACCCACTATCGTAGTGGGTAAAGGCAAGGTATTAAGAAAAGCACTTCAAAAAAACAGGCTCAATATGGACGATCTTACAATGATGCTTAGAGAAAATAACATATTTTCAATCACTGAAGTTGAGTATGCGATATTAGAGCCAGACGGAAAACTTAGTGTAATGAAAAAGCCTCAAAAACAGCAAATTACCAAGGAAGATATGAAGGTGCCTACTTCGGCTATTAATTGCATCCCATGTGAGATAATTACCGACGGCAATATCATACACAGAAACCTAAAAGAGCTAAATCTAAATGAGGCTTGGCTGAATGATCAGCTTAAACAGCAGAACATTAATTCAGCAAAAGAAGTATTCTATGCCGAGATTCAAACTGATGGGAGCTTATTTATAGAAAAATATTGATATGGATAAAATGAAAAGCCTAGTATATAAAGCAAAAAGCACTCAGCTTGAAAAAAGCAGAGTGCTTATAATTTTGATTTATTTAATTAGCTTGACCGAATAATGCGCCATCAGGGATACTAATTTTTCGTATGTCAGCGCCGATATCACGAAGTTTTTCAATGAACTCCTCGTAGCCACGTTCAATATGATATATGTCTTCAACCTCAGTTACACCTTCGGCTGTAAGAGCTGCCATTACAAGAGCAGCACCCGCTCGAAGATCGCAAGCTTTGACAGGAGCAGGACTAAAATGAGCGACTCCCTCGAATACGGCAAGTTTTCCATCAACGGAAATCATTGCGCCCATTCTTTTTAACTCGTCAACATACTTATATCTATTATCAAAAACGTTTTCTGTTAGTATACTTGTCCCTGTTGCAAGCGAAAGCAAGACACCAAATTGCGGCTGCATATCTGTTGGAAAGCCAGGGTAAGGCATTGTTTTAATATTAATACGATTGAGTCTATTATCGCCCTTTATAACGACGACACTTTCGTCTTTTTCGATTACCTCGACGCCCATTTCAATAAGCTTTGCAGTAATTGATTCAAGATGTTTAGGAATTACATTTTTAATTTCAACATTACCGCCTGTTGCAGCAACGAGAGCCATGTATGTTCCCGCCTCAATCTGATCAGGAATTATAGAATACTGCCCGCCATGTAAATATTCAACGCCGCGGATTTTGATAGTATCAGTTCCAGCACCCATAATGTTAGCGCCGCAAGCATTCAGAAAGTTTGCAAGATCAACGATATGCGGTTCCTTAGCGGCATTGTCAATTATTGTTGTTCCCTTGGCGCGTACAGCAGCAAGCATAATATTCATAGTTGCGCCAACAGAAACAAGATCCATATAAATCATGCTGCCCGTAAGTCCGTTATCGGCTTTTGCGGTTATTATTCCGCCGGGTTCAACGGTCACCTTAGCTCCGAGCGCCTCGAATCCCTTAATATGCTGGTCAATCGGGCGAACCCCAAAGTTGCATCCGCCAGGCATTGCCACCTGTGCTTCATTAAACCGACCAAGCATAGAACCAATAAAATAATATGATGCTCTCATTTTACGAACCATATCATAGGGAGGCGGTGTATTCCGAATATGTGTAGTGTCTATCTCAATAGAATTTTTATTAATCATTTTAACAGAAGCACCCATTTTGTAGAGCATTTCCGTTATATACTGTACATCACTTATATTAGGTATGTTATCAATGCGAACAGGGCCTTCAATCAAAACGGTAGCAGGTAATATTGCGACAGCAGCATTTTTAGCGCCGCTGATGTTTATTTCACCGTAAAGCTTTTTGCCGCCGTGAATTACATACTTATCCAATATGTTCACCATCCGAAAAAAATCAATTTAAAGTCGCTTTGACTATTTTAACACGAAATTGTATTCCTGTACAGTGTTTTTATTCCTTTTAATCGATTGTATGGAAAACTGAAGATGATAAATCATAGTAACATTTTGTCCCGTTTTTTAATACAAACAGATAAGAAGGAGCGAGCTGAGCATTCTTAAAAGCTGAGCTTCCTGAAGGCATGTAAACGAGCTCGATTGATTGTATATTACTTATTTCCTGTTTATCTAAAGAATCGCCGCGCGCAATGCTAAATAATACATTAATTGCATCCGGAAGCGATTGCTTTTTTTCAGACATTTGCTGTGAAACAATCCATGTTCCTTGTGCCTCTAATACAATATTACCCGAGATTTTAAATTTTACACCTCCATATACAGGTATTCCGTTAATAAGCTGTTCGGCTTCTGCCTGCGTTCCATCACTGGAAATATTTTTTATCTTAAATTCATTTTCTTTAACTCCAAACAATTTAAAAAAAGTTTGTATTGAACTAGATGGCGATTTTGCAGCAGTGCCCTGCCCATTATTCTTGTATTGAAAATTTAACCCTGATACTGTAAAACTGCTGTTTTGGTAAGCGGCACAAACGTTATTCCCCATTTTTTGAAGTGTTTCATCTGCGTTATAAATTACAACTGGAACGTTAGGCTTTTTTAAGGGAATTACAGATGGGTCTACAGAAATACCCAACTTTGAGAGAGCTGAAGATGAGTCGACAGCGTATTGTTCTGTAATATAATTTTGCTCATGGGATATCCTTTGAAGCTCTAAAAAAAGCAGTATATTTATTACTGCTAAGAATATTATTAAGATTGTTTTTATCCTTGACCATTGCATATAAAGTCCTACCTTTAACGTAAGTTAGGTAAATTTACTTTTTAAAATAAACTCTATAGTCTGGGATCATCTCTTTATCGCCGGTATCATTGTATTCGATGTCAGCAGTTAATACATCCTTATTAGGATGCGACAATCCCGCCAGTATAATAGCATTATCAATCTGCATTGGTGAGAATGCCGTCCCTGATTTCGCATAGGTTCGGAATGTGATGTCCGCCTCAGTGAAATAACCATCAGAGTATTTTATGCGGGCAGCGTAAGGATGGTCACCCGACAATTTAACCGGCATACCGTTTATAACATAATCAAAATCGATAACACAGGTGCCGCTTTCATCCTCAAAGTAAGCGTTTGAGAACCGCAGATCTGCATCTGAGCCGCCGGTAAGCCGTTTATCAAATGAATCTATAAGCTTATGTGCCGCTACAATTATATTCTGCAGGCTGTATCCATTTTCGCTCACTTCCTCGCCAAAAGTAGATAATGATAGACCACCCTCAGGCTGAGAAGTTGAAAATAATGCTCTTCCTTGTGGAGTAATGGTTATGCTGCTAAGATTTTCAACATAAATTACAGACCCGTTTTTTTCGGTATCACGTCTTACAGAATTGTAATTAAACCCAAAAATTTTGAGCACACTGCTAAGATACTGCGCGTTGAATGCTTTGTCAGTTTTATTGTAAATTATGTTTGAAGGAGTTGAAGGAGAGAGTGATAAAGTTCCTGCTTTATACGAAAGCAGCCATGGCGGAGTGTTGATTCCATTGAATTGCATGTCGCTGCTGATCATAGCAGGTGAAAATACTTGTGACGATGATGCATTGGTTAGATATTTATTATACTCCGTAAGTAGTTCTGAGTTTTTTGAAGAGAAAACATAAACGGAGTTGGTTTCTTCATTTTTTACATAGACAGATAATTTATTATTGGTTTCAGTTATAAAGCAATACCTGAAAAATAATCTTTTTACAGTTGAACGGCTGTTTTCAGATACTCTCATCACGATATCCAGAGATAAAGAGCGGCCGGTATCTATCAGAATACCTTTTTCAGTAATAAGGGTGGAAAAAGGTTTTTTGTAATCCTGTGCAGGGTTACTCTTAATTACTTTTGTAATAACGTTTTTTATTCCGCTGAACGCGTTTATTATGTTATCCCTATTGTAAGCGGCTGCAAAAACGCCTTCATTATTTCTTACTACAATAAATGACGGATAAATAAAGCGTTCTGTCGAATAGGTAATATCAGATGTAATTGATTCTTCTTTAAAAAAATCAGCAATACCCGGAAGCCCGATGCTTTGCAGAAGGGCACGGACGGAACTTTTAAAAGTGCCTTCCTGCACCATTCTGTCCACAATCATTATTCGAAGTGACATTGTAAGCATAGACAGGACAAGGAAAGTTAATATTATACTTTTTATGAACTCTTTAATCTTCCGCATACTGTACCTGTTCTTTAAACGGCATTTTTATCGTTACTGTCGTTCCGCTTCCAAACTTGCTGTCAATAGATATGGTTCCGCCGTGCTCAGTTATAATATCTTTTGCAATAGCAAGTCCCAGCCCTGTTCCGCCCATTTCGCGGGAACGTGCCTTATCTACACGGTAAAAACGCTCAAAAATTCGCGGCAGGTCTTCTGCTGGAATCCCTATGCCGTTATCTTTTATATCAAGTACTGCAAAATGGTCTTCTGACCTAATTGACATATCAATTAATCCGCCATCCGGAGTATATTTGATTGCATTAGATAATATATTGATTATTACCTGCTCGATTCGCTGTTTGTCGCCGAAAACAGGCAATATGTTTTCCTCATAAGAAAATGTAAGCTTTTGAGACCTTTTATGCGCTTCGATAAGCATTGCCTCATAAGCTGCGTTTGCGATATCTTTAATGTCCAGCTCGTCGAATCTCAAATCCATTTTCTTGTTGTCGAGTTTAGATAAAACAAGCAAATCTTTAACTATGCGGATCATACGATCAGCTTCATTTATAACAACACCGAGAAATTTCTGTTTTGATTCTATGGGCAGGTCTTCATTTTCCATCACAGTTTCCGTATAGCTTTTTACATTAGTAAGTGGGGTCCTAAGCTCATGCGATACATTTGCTATAAATTCACGCCGTGATGATTCTATCTTTTGTTGCTCGGTAATATCGTGCATGACGACGATGATACCCTGCTTATCACTGCCCATTGAAAAGCGTGCGAAATCACACTTAAAAGTTTTATCGTTAGCTGAAATTTCTTTGACGATTGTTCCTTTAGATGCTAATTTTTGAACTCTTTCATAATTTTCACCTGAAAGGGGAGTAAACATCTGATCAAACGTACTTTGATTTTCTATATATTCTCCGCCAAGCATTTGCAAGCACGAATTATTAATATGAAGCAATAATCCATCACCATCAAATGCGGCAACCCCGTCTGTCATATAAAGGAATATTGTCTGGAGCTTTCCTCGTTCCTCCTCAATATTATGAAGTGTATCTTCAAGAACTTTAGCCATATCATTGAAGGTAGACGCAAGAGTCCCTATTTCGTCTGATGAAGACACCTCTATTTTATACGAAAAATCACCATCAGCGATTTTTGATGCGCCCCGAGTTATGCTTCGTATAGGATTAGTAATTGTTCTTGCGAGGAAAAAGCTTAAGATGACGGCAATCAGCATGGCTAGGAATACGGTTTCGACTATAATAACCACAATGACCCAGGTAAGTTCACGAGTTTCCTGTTTTGAATCCTTAATGTAAATAATATATTTAGTACCGTCCTTGGCGACTATCGGCATTGCATAGTCCATCATATTGGCAGCCACTGAAATCGTATTATGAGGATTGCCGCTGATTGCCGCGGCAAGGTTTGGGGTAATCTCAAGGCTTTGACCAAGTTCTGAATTTGAGCCAGCCAAAAAGCGGCCGTCTGCTGATAAAATATAAAAATTACGATATGTATCTATTCCAAGGCGTGAAGAATATAGTGACAGTTTTTTTTCGAGGCTGTCAACCGGAGAATCACCGGAAGCAGTCTCCTGTAAAGAAGCTGTCATTGAACTGCTGAAAAATGTATCCAGTTGTTTTAGAAAGTCCGTGTGAAAAAAGGATGTAACGGAATTTACGAGAACAATGCCCACCACTGCCATAGAAGATATTATAAGAAGCACCAGGATAAGCACCAGTTTGCGCTGCAATCCTCTTGTCATCTTTAATACTCCTTAAAAATCGAAATAGTATCCAACGCCTCTTTTGGTTTTTATAAAGTCAGGATCTGAACTGTCTCTTTCAATCTTCTCTCGGATCCTTCTTACCATTACGTCAACTGCACGTAAATCACCATAGAATCCTTCATATCCCCAGACTTGTTCCATAAGCTGTTCTCTTGAATATACTTTGCCCAAGTGTTCTGCAAGGAATAAAAGAAGTGCGAATTCTTTATTTGAAAGTTCCACCTGTTCGTTGTTCTTAAATACTGTGAAATGGCTTTTATCTATGCGAAGGTTGCGGAAAGTCAGCATACCCTCATTACTATCCGCTTTCATAAACGAACTGCGGCGAAGATTGGCTCTCACGCGTGCTATAAGCTCCTTCATGCTGAATGGTTTGGTTATATAATCATCCGCCCCGAGTTCAAGACCTGTGATTTTATCCATTTCCTCTTCGCGCGCTGTAAGCATAATAACAGGCGTAGTCAGTTTTTGGCGGACACGTCGCAGGACTTCCCATCCATCAAGTTTTGGAAGCATTACGTCAAGAAGGATTAAGTCGCACCCACTGTCAATTGCTTTGTCAAATCCATCTTCACCGTCGTAAGATATGAGCGTATCGAATCCTTCTTTATTAAGATTAAATTCCAAAATATCTGCAATGGTTTTTTCATCTTCTATGATTAATATTTTAAATCTTTTTTCCATATTTCACCTCAAAACCCTGCATTATATTATTATACACAAATTCAATTTAAAATAAAAGAGGACTTAAAATAAGTCCTCCATATTTAGTTAAGATAATTTAATGGATTTTGAGGCTGTCCGTTGACACGAACCTCAAAATGCAGATGTGGCCCGGTACTGTTTCCTGTTGTCCCAACCTTTGCGATAATTTCACCCTTTGCAACTTTTTGTCCCTCCTGAACAAGAAGAACACTACAATGTGCGTAGTAAGTTTCATAACCATTTCCGTGTGATATTTTAACTAACAGTCCGTACCCCCCGCTGCGCCCAGCAAATACAACCGTTCCGCCGTCTGCTGCCGCAATCGGAGTTCCTCTTGAACAAGCAAGGTCAAGACCAGTGTGGAAAGATGCCCCGCGGCTTACCCCAAACCTGGAGCTTACGTAACCGCCTACAGGATACCGAAGAGAACCAGTGGCAGTTTTTTTGGGCAATTCTTTCGATCCCCATAGCTCAACTTGATTAACAGGATTAGATATGACCTCGCGGCTTAATCTCTGGCGGGTCACTTCAACTCCATCAACGATAAACAGTTCCTCTGTAACCCTTGCTGTGCCTTCCTGACCTGAAACAGAAACTTTCGACTGAGACGTATAAAGTTCATTGGTTTTTTTCTTTTCGACTGTATAGGGAATGGACTCGTCGTGTTGAAGCTTTCGGACGATTTTCACCGATAATAACGGAACAGATTTTGAAACTTTAAGTTCTGTTCCTTCACGCATAACATTTGGATTAACGTTTGGATTCAGAGCCTGCAAATCGTTAACAGTCATACCAACCTGTTTTGCAATTGAAAGGAGCATGTCCCCTTTTTTTACGGTATACGTCTGAGCTCTTACGACCTGTGAATTCAATATTCCGCTTATCTCATTGGCTGTTTTAATCATTTTTACAGGAACAGTGCTCTTTTCAACTTTTACATCCTGAATAAATTCAATATTTTCTTCAACAGCGTCTTTATTTTTATATTGCTCAACCACAGCCTGAAGCTGGTCATTTAATACTTTTTCATCATTATTAGCTGCAATAAGCTGACCATCTACATATAGACCATAAGCATCCGTAATTATATCGCTTGCCTTGGAAAGTAATGTATTCTCAAGGTTCGATTCATTTTTAAACTGCTCTTTATTAGTTAAGGAGACTTGGAAAACGGGCTGAACGTCGCATTTATATGTTTCGCCGCTAACAGATGAAACATAATTTTCGACTTTCCTCAGGACTTCCTGATACTGGTTTTGGTCTTTTACCGCTGCGACCTCTTTATTGTCGATTAATACTTTCAGACCCATTGTATAGTCTTTTGCAGATGTAATAAGTGTGAAGAAAACAACAGATGCAATAACTGGTGCTGTATAATATACAGCGTGGGCAATTATATACTTTTTAATTTTGCTTTTCTCGTCATTTGTCAGCGGAAAAGTAAACTGTGTAATTTCGTGACCTGTCATTACCTTAAAGGCAAAGGCTGAGAATCGCTTGCGAAAACTGTTGACTTTTAATAATAAACTGAAAAATACGGGTTTTACTTTTCTAATATAGGGTAAACTTGTTTTCGAGGTAAAATCATAAGACTTATGCAAAATATGAAGTATTTCCTCAAAAAGAAGCTCAAACGATGTACGTACGAAATCTCCGATATGATAAATAAATTGTATTATTATTAAAAATAAACGTTTTAATTTGCGTTCCTCCACGAATTCAACTCCTTTCGCGTAGGATTTATTTAAAAAAAACTACCATTTATGATACTCCAAAACGGTAAAAATGTCAACTTTGCCTAAAGAATGTTAACATTTTACTAACAATTAAAGCATATATGCCAAAATTACTTATATTTACCCACAATATATAGAAATAAGTTATTATTCTTTTGAAGCTGTTTGCCGAGCTGCAGCTATTGTCATCATTTCTGCGCCGATGGCGGCAATTAAGTTACCGTATAGATTAAGCTGATCGGCAGTCATGCTTTTTGCCAATGCTATCGCGATAGAAGCCGAAATTAAAGGAATTTCATCTAAACAATTATTCGTATGATCACCCCTGTATAGTATATGCTTTTTAGCTGACAGGGTTATTATTGCATTTTTTGTAAACAGAATTGAAAAGAAAATGTCGTACAAGTGTCTCACACACGAAATTATTGTAATTGTAAATAAAAAAGCCCTGTATCCCGCTCTTCAGGCTTACAAGGCTTTTTACAATGGTGGACACTAAGGGACTCGAACCCCTGACCACTCGCACGTCAAGCGAGTGCTCTACCAGCTGAGCTAAGTGTCCGTCGTGGATGACATTATACACTGTTTTCACGAAAAACGCAACCCCAATTTTAAGATTTTAAATTACTATTTTTTCTTATTAAGGGTTGAAATCGTTAAAAAATGCCGTATAATTAATATGTATTGTAAATAATTTGTTATAAACACGGCGTTAAGAAGCTGTAAAAAAAAACCCTTCTTACGCTGTATTTTTTTGTGAAATTTTAAAAATCAAGCGGGGTAATTCAAACATGGCGACAAAGTATATTTTTGTAACTGGCGGCGTTGTATCAGGCCTTGGAAAAGGCATAACCGCAGCGTCTCTTGGACGGCTTCTTAAAGCTAGAGGCCTTAAGGTTCTTATGCAAAAATTCGATCCTTATATAAATGTTGATCCGGGAACGATGAGCCCTTATCAGCATGGTGAGGTATTTGTAACAGAAGACGGTGCGGAATGCGATCTTGATCTTGGTCATTATGAGCGCTTTATTGATGAAAACTTAAGCGCTAATTGTAACGTTACGACTGGCAAAGTATACTGGTCAGTTCTCAATAAAGAGAGAACAGGGGTTTTCCTTGGAGGGACCGTTCAAGTTATCCCACATATTACTAATGAAATTAAAGAACGCGTTTATAAAATGGCAAAAAAGGGCGTTGATGTGGTAATAACCGAAATTGGAGGAACGGTGGGAGATATTGAATCTTTGCCTTTCCTTGAATCAATCAGACAGGTTGCATCTGAAGTGGGTAAAAACAACTGTCTTTTTATCCATGTTACTTTGATGCCTTATATATCGGGATCTAATGAACTCAAATCAAAACCAACTCAGCATAGCGTTAAGGAGCTTTTATCTATTGGCATTCAGCCGGATATTATCGTATGCAGAACAGATATTCCAATGGATTGTGAAATAAGAAAAAAAGTCGCATTGTTTTGTAATGTAAGCCCTGATGCTGTTATTGAAAATTCCACAGAAAAGATTTTATATGGTGTTCCTTTGATGCTTGCCCGGCAGGGACTCGACAAGGTTGTTTGCAAAAAACTGCGTTTAAAGGCACCGGAACCTGATCTTACTGAATGGCTAGCTATGATAGACAGGATAGAGAAGTGCGATAAACTTGTAAAAATAGCATTAGTCGGAAAATACGTCGAACTGCAGGATGCTTATCTTTCTGTTGCCGAGGCACTTAGACATGGCGGGTTCGAGAACGGTGCCAGAATTGATATAAAATGGGTTCAAAGTGAAGAGGTTACAAGAGAAAATGTCATTCAGATGATCGGTGACTGCGACGGGGTGATTGTTCCCGGAGGGTTCGGAGACCGTGGCATACAGGGTAAAATTGAAGCAATAAGATATGCAAGGGAACAGAAGGTTCCGCTGTTTGGGATTTGCCTTGGAATGCAGCTTTCTGTAATTGAATATTCCCGCGATGTTTTAGGATATACTGATGCTGATTCAAGCGAATTTTCACCAAAAGGCAAACATAATGTAATTGACCTCATGGATGAACAGAGAAAGGTTACGAAAAAAGGCGGCACGATGAGACTTGGAAGATATCCATGTGTGCTGAGTCCTGGCTTCGCAAGAGAAGCATACGGTGTAAATGAAATAGGCGAGCGCCACAGACACCGTTTTGAATTCAATAACAAGTATCGCGAAGAGCTTAGTTCGGCAGGGCTAAAGATTACGGGTATGTCACCTGACGGAAAACTCGTGGAGATAATCGAACTTGACAAAAAAGATCATCCGTGGTTTGTAGGCGTACAGTTCCATCCTGAGTTTAAATCTAGACCTAATAAAGCCCATCCGCTTTTCAGGGAATTCATTAAAGCGTCATTAGCTCAGCATCAATCAAGATAATAAAGACGCATGAAAAGGACAGGCGCTCGTCGCTGTATGCAAATACAGCAGGGCGCCTGTTCTGAAGTAAGCAAAAGTGCCCCGGTATGGGACGACTAGCCATTTTGCGTTTACAATTGTAACCTGAAGACCGCGTTTAAAAATCTGATACATCAATTTTGTCTTATCAACTATATGTAATTTTCGGCAGTCTATAGCGGTATTTCGTTTGAAATGCCGCTTTTTTACTGATAATATTATTAATTTCACAAGCATATAAATAGTAAGGCAGCGTAAATATCAAATTATTAAAGGAGATTAAAATGTTGAGCGAGAAGGCAAGGGCACTTTTGGCTTTAACATTGTCAGTATTACTGCTGACGGGGATATTAACGAGTCTTCCTATTATGAAACAGGAGGCACAAGCGTCAAAATCATATTTTACCGGCGTTTGGGTGGCGACAGTTCAGAATATAAACTTTCCTTCAAAACAAGGTTTATCTGTAGATGAAATGAAAAAGGAAATAATACATATCCTTGATACCGCTAAAGATACAGGGATTAATGCCGTATTTTTTCAGGTTAGGCCATCTGCCGACGCACTTTATAAATCGGATATTTTTCCATGGTCTGTATATTTGACAGGAAAACAGGGAGAAGCGCCTGACAACGGTTTCGACCCACTCAAATATGCTTGTGATGAAGCTAAAAAAAGAGATATTGAGATTCATGCGTGGATAAATCCTTACCGCGTGACCTCTGCCTCAGGTATGAAACTGTCTGATCTGTGTGAGACTAGTCCTGCACGTAAAAATCCGAATCTTGTCCGCGAATTTGCAGATGGGAAGCTCTATTTTGACCCAGGCGATCCAGCTTCTACGCAGCTTGTTATTGATGGCGTAAGAGAAATTGTTAAAAACTATGACGTAGCCGGAATACATTTCGATGATTACTTTTACCCGTATTCTTCGAAGAGCGATTTTAATGATTCGGACACATACCAGAAATATGGCGGCGGGCTGTCAAAAGCGGACTGGCGGCGCAAGAATATTAATGAGTTAATTGAGAGAACTAATAGAGAAATCAAAAGAATCAAGCCGTCTGTTAAGTTTGGAGTGTCACCTCCGGGTGTTTGGGCAAATAAAAAGGATAATCCACTTGGAAGCGATACAAGCGGATATGAAAGTTATAATCAGAGTTTTGCAGATTCAAGAAAATGGGTCAAAGATCACAGCGTCGATTATATAATACCGCAAATATACTGGCCAATCGGTGATAAAAACTGTGACTATCAAAAACTCGTTAACTGGTGGAGCGATACGGTTAAGGATACCGGCGTCGACCTTTACATAGGGCATGCGGCTTATAAGGTTGGAGGGGATACCGCCCCGCAGTGGAAGGATGCAGATGAACTTTCTAAAGAAATATCAGTAAATAAAACACGCCCTGAAGTTAAGGGCAGTGTATTTTACGGCTATTCAAGTATATCTGATAACGTATTGGGGATAAAGGATAGCTTAGAGAGCTTGTTTAGAGATTCAAGTCCTATCCGTGACCTCGCTTTTAGTTATCCCAAAAGTGGGTCGTCAGTTTCATCTTCAAAAAGTTATGTAATCGGTTCTTCCGATCCTAGAGCACCTCTTTATTTAAATGGAAAGGAAGTTCAAAGGACAAAAAGCGGATATTTTGAAGCTTATTTGGATCTAAAAACGGGAAATAATACCTACCAGTTTACTTATAACGGGAAGCAATATAGTTACTGTTTAAAGCGAAATGGCGCAAAACAAGCGGATAGCTACCAGATGAGCACCCTTGGATTTAAACCTGGTTCGCTGTCTCCTTCTTCTAATCAATATCTGAACGTTGGGGAATATCTTACCTTAAGTTGTATCGCGCCTAAAGGGGCAATTGTCGCGGCAAAGCTTTCGGAGACAATTTCTATCCTAAAAGAGGGAGATGCAGTGCCGTCCGGAGGCATGGCGCTTGCAAGGTATTCTTCTTCTTTTAAGATACCACGGACAAGCATTGCCGGCACAAAGAGCCTGGGTAAACCCGTATTTATGGTGTCAAATGATGCAGGATCCTTCTCAGAACAAGCGGATGGCGAAGTTTTCGCAGTTAATCTTTCGCAAACGCTACATGGAACTATACTAAAAAATGACACCATCATGAGAACCACGAATTCTGGCTCTGCTGACAGAATCACTCCACTTGCTAAGAATGTTACGGATTATATCGTGGATGAGTCACCGGACTTTTATAAGTTACGCTATGGTGGCTGGACTTTGAAGGAAAACGTTAAAGTGCATGACAAAAAGCTTAAGGATAACAGCATTTCTAGTATTTATGAAAAAAGAAAAGCCAATTCAACTGAAATCATATGGAAGATGCCGGTTCATGCCCCTTATAAAATAGAAACCGGAAGCAGTTATTTTAAGATTACATTTTATAATACTACGGGCAAAAAAGCATTTAATATATCAAAAGAAAATGAGTTGTTTTCAAGTATAACCTATTCACAGAGCGGAAATAACGCTATTTATACATTGGACCTCAAAAATGCAGATGGGTTATATGGATATAAGATAAACTGCGCATCAGGAAAAACTATAATAGCATTTAAGAATCCGCCTAAACTTAAAAACGGATTAAAACCGCTTTTGGGCAAAACTGTTGTCATTGATGCGGGACACGGTGGCTCTGACTGCGGCGCTTTAGGGCCGGAAGGGGAACTTGGAAGGAATGAGAAAAATCTCAATTATTCCGTTGCGGATGAAGTTAAGAGTCAACTTGAATCACTTGGCGCAAAGGTAATTATGACTCGATCGGGAGATGATGATGTGACTTTAAATGAACGTGTTGCACTTACACGTAAGACAAATCCTGATTTATTCGTTTCGATACACCATAATTCTCTCGACAGCAGTGTAGATATCAAGAATTATTCAGGGATAATTACTCTTTATAGTGAAGATTTTTCAAAAGCTTTTGCTGATATTATGCAAAAAAGTTTGATTGATACAGTTGGACGAAAAGATGGCGGGGTTCGTTTTCAGGGACTTGCTGTTTGCCGGGTGACTGAATGTCCATCAATATTGATAGAGATGGGCTATATTTCAAATCCATACGAGTTTGAGGATCTTTCAAATACTGATATAATTAAACTTCAGGCTCAGGGGATAGCAAATGGCGTAAAAGATTATTTAAATAAGTAAGAAAAAATAAATTAGAAAGCTTTTTTAATCTCAGGATTGATATATTTCATAATATTTAGTAAAATATATAATAGGAAATTTTTATGAAAAACATAAAGGGGCGTGTTTAAATGGACAAAAGCACCATCCGCAGAAATATAAAAGCTAATGCCAAACTTATGTTGAAAAATAATTTAGGAACAGCAATTTTAGTGTTATTTATCCCAATGCTTGTATATTTAGGACTGAGCATGTTTATACAGGGGATTCTAACTGCAGTTTTTGGGGTACAAAGTAATGACTTAAATTTCAACACGTTTAACAACCACAACTATGTTTTTGGCGACGGAACAGAGGTTCCAGCTATAATCGCGGCCGTTTTACTTACTCTTATTTGCCTTCTTATTTTCATACCTCTTATTTTTGGTATTACAAGCTGGTTTGTTTCGCTAAGCGAGGGCAAGAAAAAGAGCCTGGGGACAATTTTCGATTGGTTTTCAAGTTTTGATCATTTTATTAAAAGCGTATTGTTGATGCTTAATGTATTTGTTCGTTATTTAATTTATTCATTGCCGGTCATGATTTTATTCGGGGGGATGGCTGCATTAGAATACCTTGGACCAAACTATGTGAATTTCAATTATGTTGCAATTATGGCGCCTTTGGATATTCTGTATTTTGCGGCTGCTTTTGCCTTAAATATATTCTTACTTCGTTATTCCCTTGTAACATATTTGTGTGTAAGATTTCCGGAAAAGAAGATAAATGAAATTATTAAAGACAGTGTACGGCTTATGAAGGGGCACAAATGGGAATTTTTCGTTTTCTCGTTATCTTTTATTTTATGGATGTTGCTTGGCTTTCTTACATGCGGACTAGCATTATTATGGGTACTTCCATATATGAGCGGTGCAAGCATCATATTTTGCAATTATGTGTATGATGTCGGAACTCAGCCTGATTTCGAAAACGGGTATGATCAAAATCCGAACGCTAATAACAACTTTAACGGCAGTTCACAGATGTATACTCCATCCGCTCCCGAAACAAATAATGAACCCAGTCAGCCGTCACAGGATACTCAGGATGATTTTAACCAAGCTTCAGATCAAGGTCAGCAAGAACAGAAACAAGACGATGACAGACCTGAAAGTTTATAATAAAAAACGCTGTTCCCCGTCTGGTGATCCTGACGGGGAACAGTTAATTACTCTTTGGAGGTTAAACAATGCAAGATAAGAAAACATTTTATATCACCACCCCTATTTATTATCCTTCCGATAAATTGCATATAGGTCATTCGTATACGACTGTAGCCGCCGATACGCTTGCTCGCTACAAACGTATGCAGGGGTATGATGTCATGTTTTTGACCGGAACAGACGAACACGGACAAAAAATTGCGCGCCTGGCTGAGGAAGTGGGGAAAACTCCAAAACAGTTCGTAGATGATATAGTTGCCGGAGTCAAAGAGCTTTGGAAGTTGATGAACATTTCAAACGATCGTTTTATCCGTACCACCGACGAACAGCATATGAAGGCAGTTCAGAAGATTTTTAAGACTCTTTATGATAAAGGAGATATCTACAAAGGATCATATGAGGGACTGTACTGCGCTCAGTGCGAAGCTTTCTGGACAAAAGTTCAGGCTGCTGACGGAAAGTGTCCTGACTGCGGCAGACCGGTAGAGATGGCGAAGGAAGAGGCATACTTTTTTAAACTTTCAAATTACCAGGACAGGCTTATAAAGTTTTTAGAAGAAAATCCGGATTTTATTGCGCCGAAGTCCCGTTTAAACGAAATGATGAACAATTTTATAAAACCAGGGCTTGAAGATCTCTGCGTTTCGCGTACATCTTTTTCTTGGGGAATACCTGTCACTTTTGATGAAAAACATGTAGTGTATGTTTGGATAGACGCACTTTCTAACTATATTACCGCTTTAGGTTATCTTTCTGAAAACGATGCAGATTTTAAAAAGTACTGGCCATGCGATATACACCTTGTTGGTAAGGAAATTGTGCGTTTCCACACTATAATTTGGCCGATTATGCTTATGGCGCTTGATCTGCCTATGCCTAAAAGAGTTTTTGGTCATGGCTGGCTTCTTTTGGATGGCGGAAAGATGTCAAAATCCAAGGGAAACGTTGTTGATCCGGTTGTACTTTGCAAACGGTATGGCGTTGATGCAATCCGTTATTTTCTCCTGAGAGAGATCCCATTCGGTTCAGACGGTGTATTTTCAAATGAAGCATTGATTTCACGAATCAATTCAGACCTTGCAAATGATCTTGGCAATCTTGTCAGCAGGACTTTAGCAATGGCGGAAAAATATTTTGGCGGGGCTATTCCAAAAGAGCGGGAATCTGCGCCTATTGATGACGAACTAAGGGCAACGGCAAAAAATACAGCTGAATCTTATGAAAAGCTGATGGACGAAATGCAGTTTCCAAGCGCTCTTGCAGAGACATGGAATCTAATTTCGAGGGCAAATAAATATATAGATGAAACAATGCCGTGGGCTCTTGCTAAAGACGAAAGCAAACGTTCACGTCTTGCTGCGGTTATCTATAATCTCTGCGAGGCCATTCGTGTCGCAGGCATACTTATTTCTCCAGCTTTACCGGATACGGCTTCTAAGATATTTGAACGCCTCGGAATTACCGGTTCAACCGAAACACTTTGGGAAGGCACTTTACATTGGGGTGAAGCTGAAAGCTATAATACATCTGTCGGAGAGATTTTATTTCCAAGGATCGATATGGAAAAAGAGCTTGCAGAGCTTCAGGCTGAACAAAAGGCAAAAGTAACACCTGAACAGCCCAAAATGCCGGAAATCACTATTGATGATTTTATGAATGTGGAACTGCGTGCAGCAAAAGTCATTTCATGTGAACCCGTAAAAAAATCCGATAAACTGCTCTGTCTGCAGCTTGATGCCGGAAGTGAAAAACGCCAGGTAGTTTCAGGAATTGCTCAGTGGTATAAACCTGAAGATATGATTGGAAAAACAGTTGTTCTGGTTGCAAACTTAAAACCAGCAAAATTGCGCGGCGTTGAAAGTCAGGGCATGATCTTAGCGTCAGACGACGGAAAAAATGTTAAAGTTGTTTTCCTTGACGGTGTTGAGCCGGGGGCAAGGATTCGCTGATGGGGCTTTTCGATTCTCATGCCCATTATTACGATGAGCAGTTTGAAGTTGACGGTGACGAACTTTTAAAATCGATGCCAAAGTCTGGCGTTGATTATATTGTAACTTGTCCGTCAACACCTGAACAAAGCCGTGAAAGTTTAAGGATTGCGGAACGTTATCCATATGTTTACGCCGCTGTTGGGATTCATCCTCAGGACTGCGGACCTTATGATATTTCTGCGCTCGAAGATATTCGAAAGCTTTCAAAGCATCCAAAATGTGTGGCGATAGGCGAAATAGGGCTTGATTATTATTATGAAAACGCATCCCGCGAAAAACAGAAAAATTGGTTCAGAGAACAGTGTATTCTCGCAAATGAGGTTGACAAACCTGTAATTGTCCATGATAGGGATTCTCATGCAGACACGCTGGCTGTTTTAAAGGATACGAAACCCCGTGGTGTGGTGCACTGCTTTTCAGGCAGTATAGAGATGGCTGACGAACTTTTGAAAATGGGCTTTTACATTTCATTTACTGGGGTTATTACTTTTAAAAATGCAAAAAAAGCTGTTGAAGTTGTAGCTCACATGCCGCTTGACAGACTTATGATAGAAACCGATTCGCCTTATCTTGCCCCTGAACCGCTGAGAGGGACAAGAAATGATTCGCGTAATGTGCGTCTGGTTGCCCAAAAGATTGCGGAAATCAGGGGCATATCATTTGAAGAGGTTGCAGACTGTACAACCGAAAACGCCAAACGTCTTTTTGGCATCAGATAAATTGGAGGCCGTATGAACGCCGTTGTTACCGATGTACAATATAGAATGACATTAGCTCTTATACGTGACCTCGCTGACGGCGGTATCAAAAATATAACGGCTGTGTGCAGAAAAGGGCAGGGAGCACCTGTAGGGTTTTATTCTAAGCATGTTTCAAACCATATCCTCCTGACTGAAAAAGCTGAAATGGAATACGCAAAGCATCTGTCAGAGGTATGCAAAAAAATAGAAAATCCGGTTCTGCTTTGTCCCGGAAGAGATACAATATCAGCTGTTTCGAAATATCCTGAACTTTTTAAAGATATTGCGCACCTTGTTCCGACTGAAGAAAATTTGAATAATGCCAACGATAAAAGTGCAGTAATTGATGCCGCTGTTAGTGCCGGAGTCCCCGTGCCGAAAAGTTATACACTAGATGATGCGGAATATCCATGTGTTATCAAGTATCGCTGTGGTGAAAAGCTAGGAAAGAAAGCAAATGAGCGCTATTCGATCATAAACAACCGAGAGTCTTTAATTAAAACATATAATGAGTATTTAAAGCTTGACAGCGAGCCGGTTTTGCAGGAATATATTGAGGGCGATGGTTTTGGCGTTTCACTTGTAATGGATAAAGAGCAAAACGCAGTTGATTTCATTTCACACCGCCGTGTAAGGCAATTTCCGTCGTCTGGCGGACCGTCAACCTGCTGCGAAACATACTTTAACGAAAATATGGTTAACGATGCAGTTCGTTTGTTAAAAAAAATAGGTTTTACAGGTGTAGCAATGGTCGAGTTTAAGGGAACGGATGACAATTACAGACTGATGGAAATCAATCCTCGTGTCTGGGGGAGTTATGCGCTTGCACGTGCCTGTAACAGCAGCTTTTCAATGTCATGGTTTAATGCATCGGCTGGTGAGAGACTTAAACCTGCTGATTTGACAAAACCTAACTACTCTCTTGGAGTTAAAATGCAGTTTTTCCCTTCTGAACTTAAATTATTAAACGAATTGATACGAAATAAGCGTATTGGAGAGTCTGGGATAATAATTAAAGATTTATTAAATCCAAAGGTTCGTGACGGGGTAATTGAGTTTTCTGACATTAGTGCAAGTTTACATTATATTAAGTCACTTGTTAGCGGAGGAGATCGATGAAATCGATCAAAGCGGATCTTCATATACACACAATATATTCACCGGACAGCAAACAAGGGCCGGAGCAGATCGTTCGAAGAGCTAAAAAAAAGGGAATCGGCGCAGTCGCACTCTGCGATCATAATACATGTGAAAGCTTTAATTGGATTTCTGAGAACACGGATAAAGACGGAGTATACCAAGGTATAATCGTTGTTCCAGCTTGCGAAATATCCACTGACCGCGGGCATATATTAGGGCTTTTTTTGAAGGAGCCGTTAAATTTAGATTCATTAGTTTCAACTGATGTTTATAGTTATAAAGATGTACACTCAGCTATAAAAAAAGCTGGCGGAATCGTATGTGCGGCGCATCCATTTGAATCGGTAAATGTCTGCACAGATTATCTTAGCATGGTCGACTGTATAGAAGTTTATAATGCGCGTGCGGCAAGCATAAATGATAAAGCAAATAGTGCCGCGGCTGTATATGCCGAAAAAATTTCAAAACCGTATACGGCTGGCAGCGATGCACATATTCTTAACGAAATCGGAAACGCCTTCCTTGAGGTAAAGCTGGTTGAGGTTTCATTATTAGAATTGAAAACTGCTGTTCTTAAAGGTGATGGCATTGTGTGGGGCAAAGAATCGAGTATGAGGAATCGCGCTTTGTCTCAGCTCATAAAACAGTATAAATTGAAAAACGAGCCGGCTCTATTTAAAAGGATATTAGTGCTTACATTTTTTTGCTTGATAGATTTGCTTAAATTTGCCGGTTTAATAAATAAGGATAAAGGAACCATCTCAATGAAAGAGGGAAATGCCCATGTCAGCAATAGTAAAGATAGGGAAAAAAGTTAAAAAGATTATCTTCGGGGACAAAAGTAGGATTCCCGGGTCAAATTATATGTCTCTGACACGGCGGATAGAACGAGTATTAATACCGGAAAAAATTGTTGCAATGACATTTGACGACGGTCCGTGTGCTCTGCCTCCGCAGCCTTGGAAAAACGAAGGCGATAGTTTAACCGGTGTTATTTTAGATATAATGAAAGAATTTGACGCGCGCGGTACCTTCGATGTTATCGGGGATACAAGTAAAAATTATCCTGATGATATTGGCATTGAAGGCAGTGCCTCATGGGGGGGCATACGCTATGATCACTATCCGATGTTTGAGATGGATGAACAGGGCGGAGCACAGTCTCAAAAAGAACTTATTAACCGCATATTAGAAGAAGGTCATGAGGTAAGCAATCATTCCTACCAGCATATTTTATTTGGCAGAAAGAACTTTGTATATCAGAAAAGGGTGCATTTAAGTAAACTTGGTGAAGTGCTTGATGATCTTTACAAGCTTGATAAGTTGCTTGAAGATAGACACAGTTATAAAATGAAATTTTCACGTCCGCCGCATTATGTCGACAGGATTGATAAATATTTTACTGTATATGATGCCTATGATATTCTAAAGTACCAGTATATGGCCGCAAGCTTTGACGGGGCAGGATGGCTGCCGATGGGCAGTTATGAGGTCGAGGTTGAAACAATGTGGGGACCAATGCGTGAGAAACTTGCCGAAAATCCGGATTTCCTTCGTGGGCAGATCATCTTCCAGAAGGACGGTTATAATATGGCGAGCAGAAGCCCTGTGGTTGATGGACTTAGGCGTCAGCTTGAGACGCTTAAGGAATTTGGATATAAGGTCGTCCCTGTTTCGGAACTATTAAATTATGGACAGTTTAAGGATATAAGTTCTAAAAATCCTTATTACAAAGCTGCTGCTGGTTTAATAGCAAAAGGTCGCTGTGTTGCTTACAGGGATAATACTGTTCGTCCGGGCAAGGTTCTTACACGCGGTGAGCTTGCAATGATGCTTGCACCTCATAGGGCAATAATAGACAGAACAATAAAAATTCAAGAAGGAAAAGCTGAAACGCTTGAATTTTCAGATGTTAAAGTTAAGCATCCTTATTCTTCTGCGGCTAAGTGGTGCGTTGAACAAGGTTTTATGCAGATAAACGGCGGAAAATTTTGCCCTAACCATGAGGTAACGGATGCCGATTTCGATACAGCTATTTCGAAGCTCGGAGGAAAACTATCGGGCCTTCAGGGAAAAATCAAACGTGGTGATGCCATCAATATCTTATGGAATTTAGCCAAAGAAAAAGAATAGGGGTGGTATTATGGAAGTCGGCGGAAAGCAGATGCATATTGCACTTAAATCCGGTGATATAGGACGATATGTTTTATTGCCAGGCGATCCTGGACGGTGTGAAAAGATAGCAAAGTATTTCGATAATCCTAAGTTTGTAGCATCAAACCGTGAATTTGTGACTTACTCCGGATTTTTGGATGGCGAAATGGTCGCAGTTACATCGACAGGTATTGGCGGACCAAGCGCTGCTATCGCTCTCGAAGAGCTTCACGCCGTTGGGGCTGATACGTTTTTACGAATCGGAACCTGCGGAGGTATCAATATTGATGTGGACGGAGGCGATATCGTTATCGCGACCGGTGCAGTCAGGCATGAAGGGACGGGACTTCACTATGAGCCGATAGAATTTCCTGCTGTGCCGAATTATGATATGCTTTCTGCGCTTATCGATACCGCAAGAGAAAAAAAGTTTAAGTTTCATTATGGATTAGTGCAGTGTAAAGATTCTTTCTATGGACAGCATGAGCCTGAACGAATGCCTATTGCTGCTGAACTGCTGCAGAAATGGGAAGCATGGAAAAAAGGCGGTGTGCTTGCAAGCGAAATGGAGTCCGCTGCTCTATTTGTCATTGGAAGCTGTTTGGAAGTAAGAGTGGGAGCGGCATTTTTAGCTGTTTGGAACCCTGAAAGAGCAAAGGCGGGACTTATAAACAGTGAGGTTCATGATACCGATGCTGTTGTACGTTTGGGTGTTGAAACGCTTAGAACTATAATAAGACGAGATAGGAATAAAAAAGCAGACGAAGCATAGCTCGTCTGCTTTTTTAGAACATATATTGTAATAATTGTAAAAATAAATATAATTAATTATAGTGATTTGATTTTGCATAGTAAAGGCAGTTGAATATGATAATTAGAAAAGCAACAGAAAGTGATATTGATAATCTAATAAAGTTAAGGCTTGCTTATATAAAATCGGATGAAAATACGGGCTTGATTTCAAAGGATAAAGAAGAAAAAATCAAGGATCAGCTTAAAGAATACTTTCCTAAACATCTTGCTATGGGGGATTTTATCGCTTTTGTTGCTGAAGAGGACAAAATGATAATATCCTCGGCGTATCTCGTTATTGTCGATAAACCGGCGAATACATCTTTTATTAATGGGAAAACGGGAACCTTGCTTAATGTTTTTACATATCCAGAATATAGACGACAGGGGATAGCGACAAAGGTCATCGGGGCATTAATAGATGAGGCGAAAAAGCTTAATATTTCACAGTTGAATTTGCTTGCGACTGATTCGGGCAAAAAGGTTTATGAAAAATTGGGATTTACAATATCTTCTTATTCACCTATGAGTTTAAAGCTTTAATTATTATGACAATAAGCCTATAATTAAGCTGAAGGTGATTTATATGGATATAGAAAAACTGAAGAATTTTATAGCGTCATCAAATAATATAGTATTTTTCGGCGGAGCAGGCGTTTCGACGGCAAGTAATATACCTGATTTCAGGAGCGCGAACGGATTATATAATGAAAAGTCAAATATACATTTTTCACCCGAAGAAATACTGTCGCATACATTTTTCATGAAGCATACGGAAGAATTTTATGACTTTTATAAAGGGAAAATGATTTACAAGGATGCAAAGCCAAATAATGCCCACAACGCACTAGCGAAACTCGAAAAATCAGGTAAGCTGAGAGCTGTCATCACGCAAAATATAGACGGACTGCACCAAATGGCTGGCAGCAAAAATGTTTTAGAGCTTCATGGGTCAATACACAGAAACAGATGTATGAAATGCAATGAATTTTTTGATCTAGATTATATAACTCGCTCTGAAGCAATACCGAAATGCAATAGTTGCGGAGGGATAGTAAAACCTGAAGTTGTATTGTATGAGGAAAGCTTAGACCAAAGCGTATTTTATTCTTCTATAGAGATGATATCGAATGCAGACGTTTTTATTGTTGGAGGAACATCTCTCTCTGTTTATCCAGCGGCAGGGCTGATTTCTTATTATAAGGGTAACAAACTTATACTTATAAATAAAACTCAGACACCTTATGACAATAAAGCCGAATTATGTATTTATGGAGATATCGCTCAGATATTAAAAGCTGCTGTTTTGGATTAAAGGATATCAGATTCTTTCCTCCCACCAGCCGAATGCGATGCGAGCCAATACTTTTTCATTGCTGGGTTCGGGAGGCAGACAGTTTATCACAAAACTGCCGCCAGGAGGACAAATGAATTTTCCGTCCTCCTCAGATACGATTGTTGTCTGCGGTGGGCAGCGGCGCCCAAAGATCAATGTTCCTTCTGATGGGGCGCCATCAACATTTTCAGCGTATAGAAACTGCACATAAGGCTTTGGAATAGGTTTTATTGCGGTGTTTGCGGCGCTTTGCATATCTGTAAGTTTTGGTTCGCCAGATGTTTTTGGATTGAGCCAAACTTGAAATGAAAAGGGGATTTCTGTAACATTTCCGACTGTAAAAACATTTGCAAAAAGAAGAATGCCGGAATCAATCGGGTTTACTAAACCAGCCCATGCAAACTTTCCTGCGCCGAATTCCTCTCGGCTTAGACCTGCAAAATATTTTCCTTGAAGAGATTTGTATAACGCAATAGGGATATTTACTTCCTGGTGATAGTCTTTATATCTATACATTGATTCGTCCCCTTTTAATATAGAATCAATGTATTATATTCTTGAAATATACAGGTGTTAATAAATAAATTGGCGGTTACAATGAGAAGAATTATTAAATTATGCCTTATTTTGATTTGTGCAATAGCATTGTTTATGGCTTTTGATATAGGCTGTCTGATAAAAGACATAATTGGTATCCCGTGTGCCGGCTGTGGAATGACCAGAGCTTGGATTTCATTATTTCATGGTGATATTTTAAATGCTTTTTACTGGCATCCGCTGTTTTGGCTTGCGCCTGCTGCAATAGTTCTAGCACTTTCTGACTGGAGGTTTCGCGGAAAAACAGCGATTTTATATTCTTGCGTTGGATTGTTTGTAGCAGTTTACATTGTTCGGATGATTTTTATGTTTCCATATAAAATGCCAATGGATATGAACTATAATGCCCCCGTTATAAGGTTGTTAAAACATATTATAAATTAAAAAGGTAAGCCTTTGAGCTTACCTTTTACTTTTTTAGAAGTTTAAGAATTATGTTGGTTGGGAATAGCCGCTCTTTAAATAACATAACTGCTGAAAGAGCAGCTTCGATTACTCCAATAAAAAAGAATACGATATGTAAGGTAGCCACCATTCTAAGCATAATACACTGTACTATTATCCATATAACAAGCGCCCAACTGAATACGCTGCTTAGATAGCCCTGCCATTTGAATTTACACAGGATGCCGACTGAGGCGATGACATTGCCTATTCCTATAACTGAAAAAAGCAGGATTCCAGGTATCAGATAATTTGAAAACGGCGAATTTTTCAGTAGTTCAGTAGATACGCCCATAGGTAAATTAGGGTTGGTGATTGCACCGAGACCTCCGGCCATGCCACCTATTCCGATAAATGCGTGAAGTATCAACATTGTTCTGTAAAGTAATTTCAAATTGCGTTCCCCCTTATTCTCTTAAAGATTTTTTGTAAGCTCTTTCTCCATTTGCTTTTTGGCACGTTTGTTCGTGTACATGGAATCTTTGTAAACAACAAATCTGTAAAAAGTAAATTCGGTTATTAGATTGATTACCATTGTTCCAAACAGAACGATATATTTATTCCAGCCGGCATTGGTGAGCGCATCGCCCCACCATGTCGATAATGGAGTAAACATTAGGTAGAATCCCGCAACTTTAAGCATTGCAACCGGGATGTTCGCAACCGACATAAATGTAAAATGCCTGTTCAGTGTAAAATTGTATAATACAGAAAGGATCAAAGCAACTAGGTAACATGGCCAATAAGGCAGTTTTCCGAGTTCGCTTAACAGCGCAAAACTTACTGTTTCTATAATACCAGCAGACGCCGAAAATAGAGTGAACTTAACCGCTTGGGTAATATTTTGTTTTTTCGTAAGCACTTTTTGATTTTCCATTTACGCTCCTTGATAAATTAACATATTCAAGTGGGGCTTGATCTTGCATTGGGTTGATTTAAAAAGCGGAAACATCACTTATGATATGTTTCACCAGTGGATATTTTAAAAGCACGAAAAATCTGTTCGCATAAAATCAAACGCATCAAACCATGGGGAAAGGTCATGGCCGAAAAGGATAGTTTCATGTCAGCGCGTGATTTAACTGCATTTGCTAGCCCATATGAACTTCCGATAATAAAAGCTATACAGCTTATTCCATTCAAAGCGCAGTCTGTTATAAGTTTTGAAAACCCCAAACTGTCTGTTTGGCGGCCTTCGACACAAAGTGCTATCACATGGCTTCGGGGCGGTATCTTTTTTAATATGTCTACACTTTCTTTATTAAGCGCCGATTCAATCTCCGCTTGCGATGCATTGTCTGTTCCGAAACGCTGCTCATTTGTTTCAATTATTTCAAAATCACAAAAACCTGACAGCCTTTTTTCATATTCTGATATACAAGCTGTTATATTTTTATCTCTTATTTTGCCGACTGCGATAATTTTAATTGAAATCACAAAATACTCCTAAAAATCAAAAATAGTGCTGATATTACTTCGGGGTGCCAGGTTGACGGTGGTTTCACCAGGTTTAATGCCTTTTTCTAAAAGCTTGCAGCAAGTAGTATTCAAAGCAAGCTTTTCCGTATTGTTATTAGCGCTGAGGTGTGCCAAAAGAAAATGCAAAACACCATGTTCAGTGAGCCGGCATACGAGATCTGCGCAGGCGTCATTTGAAAGGTGACCATGATCGGAAATAACTCTGTTTTTCAAGTACCAAGGATAAGGGCCGTTTTTAAGCATTTCGATATCATGATTTGATTCCACAATCGCAAAATCTGCTTTACAGAGATGATGGAATACCTCATCTGTTGCAACGCCCAAATCTGTTGCTATCGCAAGAGTTTTTTCGCTTGACCCGGTAAATACATAACCGGAGCTATCCGGGGTGTCGTGCGGAGTTTTGAATGGAGTAACGCCAATCCCAAAAATATCGAATGTGCCATCCCCATCAAGAACTGTCAGCCTGTCAGGCATTATATCGTTAATTTTATCGCACACAGCTTCAAGTGTTGCGCGACGCCCGAATATAGGCATGTTATAACGTTTTGCGATTACTCCAAGCGCGCTGATATGGTCGCTGTGCTCATGTGTTATAAAAATACCGTTTATATCTTCAAGCCTTGTATCGAGCGATTGAAGTGCTGACGCAACAGCTTTCATATTTTTACCCGCATCAACAAGAAAACGAACATTTCCATCTTGTATATAAACGCAATTTCCGCTGCTTCCACTGAATAAAGTGCAAAAATTCAGTTTAATCGCTCCCTTTGAGTATTTTTTAATAATTATAACACAATTTATAACTTGATAATAGTAAATTAAAGATGTATAGTATTGAGGATACAAAAAATCCTTATTTGCTGGTCTACTGAATATTGGCAAATATTTTTCGATATAATACTTGACAATACGTCAAAAACTATGTTATATTGTTATACGCACTTTGAAAGAAATGTGCTGGTGTAGCTCAGCCGGTAGAGCAGCTGATTTGTAATCAGCAGGTCGGGGGTTCGAATCCGTCCACCAGCTCCATATACGGGGGGATTCCCGAGCGGCCAAAGGGGGCAGACTGTAAATCTGTTGTCTGACGACTTCGGTGGTCCGAATCCACCTCCCCCCACCATTAATCCCGTTCACCAAAAGGTGAACGGGATTTTTTAGTTATATTTCTCTTGCCAATAGCTAAATCATGCCATATAATATTGAAAAAGTGATATAATTTTTTGAATTTATTTAATATTAATGTTAATACTAAACAAGTAAAGGAGCAATTGACAATGGCAGAACTAAAGTATGATGTAGTAAAGGAAATCGGTGTTCTTTCTGAAAAAGCTGGCTGGACTAAGGAACTCAATCTTGTAAGCTGGAATGACAGAGAACCTAAATACGATATAAGAGATTGGTCGCCCGATAAAAGCAAAATGGGCAAAGGCATAACATTAACTTTGGATGAGATAAAAAATTTAAAAGATTTACTAGATAAGGTTGACCTATAACAGTACTTAGTATAAAGTCAAATTCCTGAGGGGACTGGTATAACCGAATGGGGAAAAGAAAAGTTGTTATTCGTGTCGTAGTACTTTTGTTCATGACTTTAACAGCGGCCGGCGCTGGAGTATATTTTGGCGTTTTAAATCCCATGTTTCACGAGATTAATAAAGATTCCCCGCAAGAAGTGCTTGACCAGCCCAAGGAAGAAAAAATGCCGCTTAAGTTCAATATATTAATTATAGGAACAGATAAGGGAAAAGCTCTTACTGATGTAATGATGCTTGCATCTGTTGACAGTGAGACGCATAAAATACATCTCATATCCCTTATGCGCGATACGCGTGTTAAGGTAGAGAGCTATTTCACAAAGCTTAACTCTGTTTACAGACATGATAAGCTGGATGGCCTTATTGGGGCGGTAAAAGAATTGACGGGATCGCCGGTTAATTATTATATAATGATGGACTTTGAGGGATTCAGAAATATTATAGATACTCTTGGCGGTGTAGAATTCAATGTGCCTCAAAGAATGAAATATACCGATAGGGTTCAAGGTCTTAAGATAGACCTGCAGCCAGGGATGCAGGTCTTAGACGGCAACAAAGCCGAGCAGCTCGTAAGATTTCGCAGATATATTGAGGGAGACGTTCAGCGTACACGTGTTCAGCAGGATTTTGTAAAAGCATTGTTTGAACAAAAGAAAGACGCAAGCTATCTTTTAAAGGCTCCTGAATTGTTTCAGGAGCTGTCAAAGAGCTGTAAGACTAACATCACTTTAAATATACTGTTAAAAAATATAAATGAAATAAACAATATGTCGCAATATGACTTGGAAACACATAAAATGCCGGGAGAAGGCACATATGTTGGCGATGTATCATATTTTTTACCTTACCTTGATGAAAGCTATCCTGTATTTCAGAATTATTTCTTGGGAACAGGAGAGCCATCGTCTAAAAAGTATACTGATATGACAGGGGCAAAATGGCCGAAAGGCTGGTCTCATAACACAAAGGAAGAAACAACCAGCAAAAAGTCTTAAAAAAGGAGTTGACAAAGGGGAAGAAATCTGATAATCTATGATTCCCGCGAAAAACGGGGGAAAACGAAGGATACAGAGAGACGGAAGAAGCGGGGATAAAAAACCTGCGAAAAAGCGAAAAAAAGAGTTGACATGGAGAAGAAAATCTGATATTCTAAGATTCCCGCTGAAAACGGGGCAAACCAAAGGATACGAAAAGACGGAAAAGAGCAGGGATAAAAAACCTGCGAAAACGCTTAAAAAAAGTGTTGACAAAGAGAAGAAAGTTTGGTATCCTAAAGATCCCGGCTCACGAGAGTGAGAAAAACGGGGACCGACGAGAAAACGCCTGAATGACGAAAAAAACTCGAAAAAAGTTTAAAAAAGGTGTTGACAAGAGAGCGTTGGTTTGGTATTATAGATGAGCGCCACAAACGAGGCGCGGACAACAAGAGAGTGACGGAAGCCGAGAAGCGTTGAGCAGAGCTTGAAAGAGCGAAAGCGAGACAAATCGAAACGGCATTGAACCTTGAAAATTAAACAACGATTTTCAGAAAATTAGGACCCTGAAAATTTCTAAATACTCAAACGAGAGTAATTTAATGGACAAAGCCGAAAATTGACAAAGCCAAAATTCGGTTATGAGTCACAAACGATTTAAATAATATTTTAAATATTTTTTAGAGAGTTTGATCCTGGCTCAGGACGAACGCTGGCGGCGTGCCTAACACATGCAAGTCGAACGGAGTTTTGTCTGACACCGGCAGCTTGGCCCAAGAGGGCTGAGCAGCGGGTGTTGGACGAAACTTAGTGGCGGACGGGTGAGTAACGCGTGAGCAATCTGCCTCTGTGAGGGGGATAACATACCGAAAGGTATGCTAATACCGCATAATATATCTTGAAGACATCTTCGAGATATCAAAGGAGCAATCCGCACAGAGATGAGCTCGCGTCCAATTAGGTAGTTGGTGAGATAACAGCCCACCAAGCCGACGATTGGTAGCCGGACTGAGAGGTCGAACGGCCACATTGGGACTGAGACACGGCCCAGACTCCTACGGGAGGCAGCAGTGGGGGATATTGCTCAATGGGGGAAACCCTGAAGCAGCAACGCCGCGTGAAGGAAGAAGGTCTTCGGATTGTAAACTTTTGTCTTCCGGGACGATAATGACGGTACCGGAGGAGGAAGCCACGGCTAACTACGTGCCAGCAGCCGCGGTAATACGTAGGTGGCAAGCGTTGTCCGGAATTACTGGGTGTAAAGGGTGCGTAG